>CAYGHZ010000151.1:0-5648 GCA_964349635.1 uncultured Candidatus Marinamargulisbacteria bacterium | reverse complement strand
TCCACCGGCGACCGAAAATTGATCTCAAATTCGCCTTCGATAATGCCATCAGAACGCAGAACGGTATGCGCGCAGCCCGTCGCGAAAAACGCGAGCGCCACACAAAGTCCAAAAAGTTTAAAACCGTTCTTGGGTTGGATCATCCAAAATTCCTTCTACTTTCCATAGTTCTTTGTTTTTCTTAAATCCAATCGAATCGTTCGGAAATGCGTTAAACGTGATTTTAAATTTAAATTCTTCGAGTAGCTTATTGTAGCTGATAGTGAACAGGCGGCAGTGTTCGTGCTTAACAATATTGATCGTTTCCAATTCGTACCGGTCAAACTGCAAGGTTCGCAGGACGCCGCTTTTATTGTAGCTAAATTGCGTCTGAAATTCCCACAAATAGTCTTTGTCGGATCCAACAAGAAAATTAAGAATCACCGACGAATTTAACAGTATGCCTTGATTGAGATCCTGCGACAGGCGATATTTAAGAGACGTGTTGGTGGTAGGTGACAGATCGGCCGTCCAATTTAACGGCAGGTACAGCAGGTCTTTGCGGGGCTTGGCCAGATCCTGGATACCGGTGTCGACCGCCAATAATAAGCCTGCGGCAGGCTGCAGTCGCAAATTGGTGGAGTAGGGGTTCCAAGCCTTCCGTTCGAAGTCGTACGACGTAGAATGCGACCATGTGTATTTACTGGGATCAAAAAGTAGAAAAGTCATCGTATCTGAAATGCGATTGGCCTTGCTGTTTTTCACATAATTAAATTGTTGGAAAGGGGTGTTGGATTGATCGTGAACAAAGGTTCGGTCGTATTGAATTTGGTTATTGATAAACGGAGTAATTCCGCCGCTAAGGCTGGGGCGAAGAAAGTAAAGATACATTCGGTCGCCGCTAAAAAGATCATATCCGGGATTTTTGAATACGTATTGATGGTAGCCTGCGGACACCGATAACGAACCGAACGACTGATCGAGTTGATTTTTAAAAATATAGGTATTGGGCTGAATGCCCAACGAATCGTCCGCCGGATAAGACAGAACTCGATTTCGCTGTGAATCAAATCGTACCTCGCGATACCGCGCGACGGTGGTTTCGCTGGTCCATCGAAAGAAACCAAATTGAGGCTGAGAATAATTTAACGTAATTTCGGGTTCTTTAAAGAAAAAATCGTTAAGGCTGCTTCGGCTGTCTCCGGTGACGCGGTCGCGTTCCAAGTCAAACAATTGATCTACTTTTACCGTTAACTGCGCTTGATCCGAGAGCCTTTCGGTCCAGGTCGTATATGTTTTTAACGTATAGTCGTCTTGGTTTGCGGGCGTCTTTTCAATCAGCCCGTCCCGAGTCAAATCCAGATTGTTATTCAACTGAATATCATTTGGAAAAAATAGACTATGATTCACCAATCCTTTGAGTGTTTGACGATTGTTAACATAGCGATTGTCCTGATTCAACGACATGTCGAGATGTTTTTGATCGTTTAAGGTTCGGCTGAAACTTTGACCGAAATGCGTAAACAAAATGTCCTGACTTTCTTCGATGCGAAAACTGTATTTATCTCCCAGATCGTCATAAAGATATTGCGCGTGTTTTGATTGGGTTTGTTGGCGGCCGGATACGTTAATTCGTTCAGCGTCAATTTTGGTAAATCCCCAATCGATTTTTGATTCGGGGGTTAACTTATATTGATTTTGCCAACTCATTTTTTCATTTCGCTTGAGAGGCGTTGTGTTGCCTTCTTCCAATTGATAATAATAAAGCGACCCGCGATGGTCCCATCCTTCATATTGATGCCGAATGCCGTAACCAAGCCCTTTGAATTCGAACCAATCCAAATAAATGCTGGAATCAGTATCCCCAATACGGTCATAGTCAAACGTGTTTTGAACAAACCAACCCCAGCCGGGCGCTTCCTTGCGACCAATGGCAGGGAAATTCCAAATAATTTTTCGTTTCCCCAATTCGTAATTGTAATACGGCGTCCAAAGCGGAAAAGGAACAAAAAATATCGTGTTCCAAAGCAAAACGTTATGGCCGATAATCCTCTTATCCGGATAATATTCATATGACTCAGCGCTAATAAAATAATGCGGGGGATCCAGGCTGCATCCCGTTAACCGGCCGTTAAAGCCGGTCTTATGGTCTTCGTGATCTTCAATCGACGACGCTTTTAAATGTAAATCTTCCTTGGCGTCGGGCGGATGGATGATGATGTTGATAACGCCCAATTTTAATTTATTTTGATCCAAATCGAAATTAAAAGAGTCAGAAAATAGCTCGTCCTCGCCTCGTTTAATTTGCACATTTCCCGATCCCCACGCCATATTTTTGTCGACGTCCAAATAAAGCACGGGGGTTAGAATCGAAACATCTTTATAACGCAACTGCACGTCGCCGGATGCAATCATCATGCGTCCGTCTTCCGTGTATGAAAACCGGTTGGCCTTTAATTTTGCGGTTTCTTCAGCAACGATCGAGCCACCCAAAATGCACAGGCAGACTGCGGCCAAAGCAACTCTAAGCATCCGAAACAAGCCAATCCGAAAACCGAGGGGCTTCCGGATTGAGATACCATGTCCGACGCTGTGTGAGATGCCTTAGAAACCCGTGTTGCTCGGCGGATTCCCAACACTCCAGCGCCCGTTTGACGTTTTTCTGGGCAAAATAACAATCGCCCAAATTGAGTTTGGCAAGTCCGTTTTGAGGATTGGCTTTGGCGGCTTTTTTAAACGCATCGAGTGCTTCGTCCAAATGGCCCGCTCTTGAATAGATCAATCCCTTGGCGATATTAACAACGTCCGACGACCAAACGGCTTCGGCCTGCGCGATGCTTTCTTTTGCCGCGGGCAGATTTCCGTTCAGCATTTGGGTCAGCGCCAAGCTGGCGTAGCCTTCGCTAAACTGCGAGTCCATTTTGACGGCGAACTGAAATTCGCGTTCCGCCTCTTTAAAGTTTCGATGTAACACGTGTTCAACCCCGGTATGATTATGGCTGAACGAAAACGTAGGTGTTTCGGATCCGGCCGACGCCGGGCGAAACGGCCACAGCATCAAACTAAATTCGAAGGAACCGGGTCGAAAACAGCCGGAAACCGTGCGGCAATAATACGGCGCCAACATATATTCCTTGCACCAAGTCTGAACGTGTTGCGCATGGGGAAATTGAATGTCGCTACCCAATAGAAAATCCATCGTTCCTTGAGCTTCCCGAATGCGCCCGGAGGCAATCTGTGCGCCGGCGGCGAAAAAGCGGGCATGGTTGGCCAAGGGTTCCAAAATCGATCCCAAGTGTTGCGCCGCCGCCGTATAGTCCCCTCGTTCCAAAAAGCAGCGCCCGATCAGAAATTGCGTGCGGGGATAGAGTTTGTCGGCATTCGGAACTTTTTGCAATTCGGCAATCGCGTCCATCCAATGCCCCAGCCGCATGTTCATTAGACCTATTCGAAAAATCGCCTGCGGGCCGGAATCCGGCTGGGGCCGCGATAAATTAATATCCACCAACTTGCGCTGAAGGCCTTCTAATAACTCAAACGTGTCCCAATTTAGCGGATCTTCGCGCAGCTGAGCGAAGGCGTGATGCACGGCGGATTTGACCTCGCCCTTAATCAAGGCGGATTGAACCAGGCAGGCGGTTTTTAAATTAGGACTGATACCGCTAATTTTTTGCAATCGCGCATCCAGGGCCGCGCCATCCGGATCGCCCAGTTCGATCAGTCGTTGGCAGAGGCCAAGCGCCTCGGGCGCAGCGGACTGGGTTAAATAAAGATCGGCCAACAATTGCAGAGCCATCACCTGGTCCGGAAATTCAACTAAGATCCGATCCAGGCGCTCCTTAATGGCCGCTGAATAGTCGCTATATTTATCAAATAGATCGTGCAGCTTGTCCACGGCTTCCGAATAATCTCGATTGGCAATAAACGCGTCAGACGCTCCGATCAATAAATCCGGCATATCCGGAAACAATCCCAACATTTCTTTGTACAACAAAATCGCGTCCGGCAAATACGACGCATCCAGTCGAATGAGCGTTTGAATATGCGGAATGGACGCCGACGGCCTGCATGCCTTGATCGACAATCGGATCGCTGCCTTACGAATAATACCGCTATCCGGACGTAGTGCGCATAATCTCGAGACACGCTCCATCATTTCCGGCGCCAGTTCCGATGCCCGCGTGGCAATCGCAACAAACAACGTAGCGCCTTTTTCAAAATGGCCGTTTTGAACGTAAAGATCCGCCAACGTTTTTTGGTAATGAAAAATGTCCGGTCGCAGTTCCACCAATTTTTCAAACAGTCGGATGCTTTTATTAACGGCGCGATTTTCCAAATAAATTTTCGGCAGCAAATCCAAAATGGCGTTATCAAAAATATTCATATCAAATGCCTGCTCTAAAATAGATTCAATTTTAGGATGGTGGCCGTTGCGGCTATATATTTTGCTTAACATAAAATAGGTTTGGGTGAATTGCGGATCCAATTCAAAAGCTTCTTCCAATTCGTCCACCGCATCCACAAAATGTCCGCAGGCGGTATACAGCTCCGCAATCAAAATGCGCAGCGGCAAATTATTAAAATACATGGTCAGCCGTTTAAATAAAAAACTTTGGATATCGGGCAGCTTTTTAGGGTCATTGTCCAACACCGCCAAAAATCGATCCTGGGCGTCGAGATAATGATGTTTTTTTGCTAGCAATATGCCAAGTTGATAATCGCGCGTCATTTAAAGATACTCTGATAAATAATAATCGTTACGCCGATAGTTCCATAGATAATATTTGGAAGCCAAGCGCCCAATAGCGGAGTCAGATTCCCTTCTTTGGCAAACGCCCGCGCCAACGCCACCAGGAAGAAATAAAACCCAACCAACAACACGGCGACGCAAATCGCGATGATAACGCCCCACCAATCTTTCCCCGACCGGACAAACGTGAGACAAAACGCGATGCCGATAATGCCAAAAATCAAACATGCCACCGGGATGCTGTATTTCATGTGATATTCCACCTGCAGCGCCCGGGTGCTGATTCCGCCCTTGGAAAGCGCTTTGATTTTGTCTTTCAATTCTCGCGAATCCATTTCACGGGCGGTTCGTTGTTTTGAAAACAGGGATTGCACGCTTTGATCCACATGGATCAACATTTGCGCAAACGTGTCGGAAAATTCCAGGTCACCCAAATCGTTAAATTCGTAAATTTTCCCGTTTTGCAATGTCCAGGTGGTTTGGTTCCATTGCGCGCGATCGGCCGTAATAAGGCGCGGAAATTCATTGGCGCGTTCAAACACGGTAATGTTTCGCATCGTCGATGTTTTTGAGGAAATTTGCTGAATATAAAAAAAGCGGTCATTTTCTTTAAATACAATATTTTCGACGATATCGGGCGGCGGCTTCTTTTCGATTTGCTCCGCAATCAGCGCATCCGAGGTCTCATTGGTCCATGGTACGACTTGTTCATTAATAAAAAATGACAAATAACTGGCGACTATGGTCATTAATAAAATCGGAAAAATAATCCGCCACGTATGAATACCCGAGGCGCGTAACACCGTGATTTCATTGTCTTTTGCCATCCGAACCAAGAGCAGCATCACGGCAAACACAACGGCCATCGGAAAAAACAGGACCATAATGGCCGGCATCTTGTAGAGCAACAAACGTAAGG
>CAYGHZ010000150.1:0-5665 GCA_964349635.1 uncultured Candidatus Marinamargulisbacteria bacterium | reverse complement strand
GAACGATTCTAATCATATTGTTTCATCAACGCCGCGTAGGAACTGTTAATTTTCTGCATTTTTTCTTCGGCCACTTTCCGAAATTCTTCGCCCAGATGATGCACTTTATCCGGGTGATGCTGCTTACACGCGTCCCGATACGCTTTTTTTACTTCTTCTTTACTTGCGCCCGGCTTCACACCCAATACCTCGAAATAAGAGTCCGCCGTTTGATCGGCTTTGTAAAATGCGCGAATCCGGTCGTGATCGGAGGCGTTGATACCCAACAGACGCACGATAGATTCAATAAAGTCTTTTTCCGATTTCGCCAACATATCGTCGGACATTGCCACGCGATAGACCAATTGCAACAAGATCAATTTGGCGTCGTAATTAAACTGACTGTTAAACTCCGCACACAATTCGTCCAGCGGAGGCGTTTGTTTAATGCTGGATTGAATTAAATCGTTTACCCATTCAATCTTGATTCCCTGGTAAAGAATGGTGCTGCGAAAGAAATTTTCGATGACCCGAACTTCCCGCTCATCCACCTTGCCGTCGGCCTTGATTCCATGTACCAATACATGAACCAATAGCTCGACAAACCGATTATGATCCATGGTCTCTTGCCGCAAATACGATCCGATCCGCGAGTTCCGCGTCATGGAGCGAAATAAGAAGAAAAGCAAAATAAGAGGAAAGAACTGCGCAATCGCGGCAACAAGAGACGGCAGAACCTTAAACCCGCCAAACATCAGGAAGACCAAGATGCCTAGCCAGATATAATTCCAGGAGTTTTTATAGTTTTGGTAGCGCATGTGTTTTGGCCATTATAGTAAATTTAGCTTGGCCCAGGAAGCCCTGTGATCCTGGGTTGCCACCGGTTGAGACAGTTCGGCCAATACATCGTCCACATAGGCCGCACGCCGCATCCCTACCAACGTCGTCGTAATCCCCTGCGTTGTACGCAACGCGCGCAAGGCCATGCGACTCAAACTGTCCGCACTCGCCCAATCCGCGTGACACGAACGCACTGCTTCTTTGATGGGTGAAGTACGCTCAAGCGCCAGTTGCTTATAATATCGGGTCACCGCATGAAACGCCGGTCGAAGCGCCCGCAAATACGCCTCGACCCAGGCCTTAACTTCTTCATTTAAGGATTGAGTCAAATGATGAACACCCCGTTCAACCCGGGGCAAAAGATCGTGATTCAAAATTTCTTTCCAATGCTCGGCGCTTTCAAATTCTCGCCACGAATACAGCAGCGATTTTCCAACGGAAAAAATTTCTTCCCATTTAATGTTGGTTGAATCATCGACGTGTGCCAATACGCCTCTGAAAAACAATTCCTCCAACTTAAAAATCGCCTGAACAAACACCTGAATTTCTTCTTCCGGAATCCCAGTTTCCGCCGGAGAATCGGCCAGACGAATCAATCGATTGTCAACAATCGCGTTAAGAGGCCGATTGATCATCACGGCCAGCCCATCAGCCGGCAACAATGTGATTCCCTCGCCCTCCAAGAGATTCATCGGGAACTGTATCACTTTAAAATTTGGTTTCTTGGGAAGACGATCAAGCGACGTCCATTCGTAGCTATCTTCGGATGCCGGAAACGTGTTCGAGCTAATCCCGTAAAACCGAATCCGCCCCTCCGCTACTTCTTCTTCTAAGTGATCAAACGCATCGCGGATGCGGTCGTAATAATTATCACGGGCCTCGTCTATCGGAACGCCCTGCTGCTGGCACCAAACCAAATAATATTCGGGATTGTGCAACAAATACCCATCGATAGTCTGTAAGTTCAGCCGCTCCAAGCTTCGGGTGATCTGATCCGCCAAAAATTCCGGGTGAATACAATGTTCCAGATTCTCATCAAACTCGACCAATTCGGGAAACGGGTTACCTTCGTCTTTGCGTTGATTGCTGACCAGAAGATTTTGACCCTGAATATATCCGCCCTTAGAGACTACAATAATGGACTCTCGGGCCACTTTTTTTTCGGAGATGAGTTCTTGCAATACCGAACCAATCAACTGTTCCGATCCGCCGTCCGAATAATTGGCGCTGGTGTCGATCACATTGATACCGTTCAAAAGCGCTTTTCGCAGCGCGTCGTGGTGAGGCTCAATCATCACGTCGACGCGATACGACCCAAAACCGGCTTGGCTGGCCATTAATCCGGTTTTGCCAAAGGGATTATATTGAAGCAGCGAGAACTTCTCCGCCAGCTTGGTAGTGCCTTCGGGTGTCGCGTGACCAGGAATCATTGGGATAGACTATACTTAAAAAATAAATGAAAGTCATCCTCGCCATCGACCTAGGCACCACCGGCAACCGCGTCATCGCCTTTTCGCAGCAGGGCGAGATCATCGCCTCCGCCTATTACGAATTCCCACAAATTTACCCCAAACCCGCCTGGGTGGAACACGATCCGGAAGCCATTTGGGCTACAACGTCCAAAGCCTTAAATGAAGTAACCGAAAAAGTCGGCAAAAATAATATCTTGGCCATCGGCATCACCAACCAGCGGGAAACAACCATTTTATGGAATAAAAAAACAGGCAACCCCATTTATAACGCGATTGTCTGGCAATGCCGACGGACGGCCAAGATGTGCCAAGACCTAAAATCCTACGCGCCGCTAATCAAAGAAAAAACAGGACTATTTTTAGACGCCTATTTTTCTGCCACCAAAATCAAATGGATTTTGGACAATGTCCCGACTGACAACGACACCATTTTTGGCACAGTCGATTCGTGGATTTTGTGGAAACTCACCGGCGTTCATGCCACCGATGTCAGTAACGCCTCGCGCACGATGTTGTTTAATATTCATACTCTCGATTACGACGACGAACTGCTTAAATTATTTGGGGTTCCCAGGCATCTATTACCGGAAGTCCAGGATAGCGACTCGGATTTTGGCGGCGGGATTGTTGCCATTTTAGGGGATCAGCAGGCAGCGCTCTATGGCCAAGGCGCCATCAAAAATACCTATGGCACCGGCCTGTTTTTAGTCGCGAATACGGGAGATAAAATCCCCAAAACCGACAAATTAATCAATACCATCGCCTGGAAAATAAAAGGGAAGGTCTCTTATGCCCTCGAGGGCAGCGTGTTTGTCGGTGGATCGGCCGTGCAGTGGTTGCGGGACGGGTTGCAGATCATCGAAAAATCCGGCGATACGGAAGCATTGATGGCGCAAGACAACGGTGGCGTCTATTTTGTGCCGGCGCTAGTCGGCCTGGGCGCACCCTATTGGAATCCCGATGCGCGCGGACTGATCACAGGCCTGACTCGGGGAACCACGCGCGGACATATCATCCGAGCGACGCTAGAATCCATGGCCTATCAAACCCGCGACGTGATCGAAGCCATGGATCAAAAATTTGATACGTTATGTGTCGATGGCGGCGCCTCTGCCAACAATTTTTTGATGCAATTTCAGGCGGATATTTTAAACATGACCGTGGAGCGCCCAAAAATTTTGGAGAGCACGGCATTTGGCGTTGCGCGATTGGCAGGGGTCGAACCGGGCGCGCGGAAAATTGACCGGGTGTTTAAACCATCCATGTCAGAACGACAACGTAAAGAACTTTACGATGACTGGAAAAAAGCGATAAAGCTTGCGATAGTCTAGAAAATGACCGATGACACTCACCCCAAGATTAAACAATTTTTAAGCGATCAGTTCGCGGCGCGAACAGGCGAAGAACGGCTCAAAATGGGGTGTTCGATGTATGACTTTTCCAAGAAGCTTGTCGAAGCCTCAATCGTACACAACAACCCGACTATTTCTGAAAAAGACCTCCGCAAAGAAATATTTATTCGATTTTATAAAAACGATTTTTCCAGTCCCGCCCTCAAAAAGATTTTAGACGCTCTTTGACTAAGGTTGAATCGGGATATAGCTCAAAATCCAAAGCTTAAAAAACCGGTCGGTAATGTAGAGAGATTCTTTTTTGTAGTCCACATATCCCGCCTCAAAGAGTTGTTCAATCGAACGCTGCGCGCTTGAAGCGGACGGGATGGCGAACGCTTGTAGAAACGATTGCGAGAGCGGTTTTATCGCATCGTTTGAATGCGCAATGCCGTACAACAGTTTTTTTTGATTCCGGGTCAGGGTGTCCCAGACACGCTCAAACCCGTAACTTTCCCGTTTGAGCAGCAGCTCCAGTCCCGAATCAATGTCTTTATCACGCACTTGAGCCCCCGTAATTTCCCAAAGTTCATGGCACAGATGCTGCGTATAAAACGGATGATTTTCGGTGATCTGCAAGATCCGGTCGATTTGGGAATCAGAAATAACTTTTCCGCTTAGCTTAAACTTTTTTTGTAAAAACGGCCGCCAATGCTCCGTCCCTATGACATCCAGGGGATAATGCGTGCCGGCCCGGTAAAAAGGCTGACTGCGATCCAGAAACAGCTTTTGCATCAGATGCTTGCGGCTGCCCAGAAAAATATAACAGACGTGACGGTGGGACTGGATAATACTGCGCAGTTTTTGAATCAACAGCGAGTCTTTATAAGACAGAATCTGCTGAAATTCATCCATGGCGATCACAATCGTTTTCTTTTGTTTACGAGCGATCGTTTCGGGCAACTCCAACACCGAATCTAGTCCGGGGAAATGATCACCTGACTGGGAAATTTGAAACGACAACGATGTTTTTCCTTCCGGCGTAATGCTTAAGGTCGGAAGCAAGTGACTAAACCATTTTTTTGCAGATTCAAAGAGAGACTCGCCCGGCGACGAAAGTGATTTTGAAATCGCCTGGGCATACGCCTTAACAAAAGAAATTTCGCTTTCCGTCGTCCATAAATCGACGCGGCATGAAGCAAATTTTTTCTTGTCGAGCCGGTTCAACACGTAATGAATCAGCGATGTTTTTCCCAGACGGCGCTCCGAATACATAAATACGGTTTGTCTGGATTCGATGAGACGGGTTAAGTCATGAATTTCTTGCCGACGGTTGCAAAAATTGGAAGGCTCGATAATGCCACCATATTCGAAAGGATTCATCATTACGCAAATAGAATAACGCAAATTGCGTAATTTAACAAGCTACCCGTTTATTCTCGATGCGCAAACACCATCGCCTTCTCAATCGTAATGATAGGTAAGCTTAAAAGCCGCAGCGACCGCCTTCAGCCGCGCATCCACCGTCCATAAAGAAATCTTCGAAATGATCGCCGAGGCCAAAAGGTGCATGTCAATGAGCCCCAGGCCCTTTCCAAACAAATGATTTTTGTTGATAAAAAAAAGAACCTCCTCGTTTATGGCGCCATTAGCCTTTGGCAACGCGTTTAACAAGGACATAATTTCTTTTCTGTTTTTCAGATTTCCGCACGCCAGCTCTCCTATGATAAACGGATGCGTCACCACGATTCCACGACGCAGCAATTCGCTCAATTGATTGTGACCACTCCGAAAATGATCGATCCAGACAGACGTATCGACCAGTACCATTTAGGGGCGCCGTCTGGGGACCGGCGAAAGAGACTTTTCCGACCCGCCCAACCGGGCGAGTCGTTCCGCGCTTTCTTTTTCCACAAGAGCCTCAAGGCCTTTATGAATCAACGCTGTTTTGACATGGATTCCCGTCAGTCGGCTTGCCTCATCCAAGAGCACATCATCGATGTTAATCGTAGTTTTCATACATATGAATATACCATATTTATA
>CAYGHZ010000149.1:0-5669 GCA_964349635.1 uncultured Candidatus Marinamargulisbacteria bacterium | reverse complement strand
CGTTCCTGCTGGTATTCGCCCTAATCACCGCCTATTTCCCCGCCCGCAAGGCCGCTCAACTCGACCCGGCGCAGGCGTTTCGGCATATTACGAACTAAAAATTAATTTTATAAACACCCCCCATACATGTTACAATAAATGAATCATGTTCCCCCGTAACTTAGAACAAAATTTGCTGCAATGGAAAAAAAAGTCTAGGCGCAAACCCTTGATTATCCGGGGCGTTCGCCAGGTTGGGAAGACAAAATTAGTTCTCGATTTCGCTAGCCGGCAGTTTGACAATCATATTTATCTCAACCTTGAAAAATCAGAACACGAGAGGCTTTTCGACAAAATATCCCCCATTTCCGAATTGCTCGAAATATTGCAAATCCAATTTCGAACCACAATCACCCCGGGACAAACACTTCTCTTTATCGACGAAATCCAATGTAGCCACATGGCGATAACCCAACTTCGCTATTTTTATGAGGATTATCCTCAACTTCATGTCATCGCCGCCGGATCGCTGCTCGACGTTATGGTCGAAAAAGAAGGGTTTGGCTTCCCGGTAGGAAGGATCGAAACCCTTCATATGTATCCCGCCACATTTGAAGAATTCCTAATTGCGCTCAACGAGAATCACATACTTTCTTTCTTAAATTCGGTCGACTTGCGCTCGAAAATTCCTGAAGCTACTCATCGTCAAATCTTAAAGCTATTTTATCGCTACTTAACCATCGGAGGGATGCCCGAGGCGCTAAACGATTATCTTGAATATCAGGACATCGGCCGGACCGAATCCATCTACAACGAAATACTTGGCGGGTTCGGCGAAGACGTATTCAAATACGCCAGCCACGCGAAAGCGCAATACCTGCGGCACATTTTGACCCATGCTCCATCGTATTGCGGAACAACAATTACCTATGAAAAATTTGGAGGCTCTTCATTTCGCAGCCGAGAGATGAAAGAGGCGTTCGATACCCTTGAAAAAGCACAAATCATTCACCGTGTTCCGGCAAGTTATTCCGTGGAAGCTCCATCTCTAAAAAATCTTAAAAAGCCTCCCAAACTGCTCTTTTGCGATGTCGGATTCCTAAATACAAAACTCGGACTCCGATCCGAATATTTGACGATAGACGACTTAAATAACCTGTATCGCGGCTCCATATCGGAACAGGTCGTGGGGCAGGCATTAACTGCGCTATCATCACAAACGCGTTGGGATTTATCCTACTGGTATCGCGATAAAAAAGGCTCCGAAGCTGAGCTAGATTTTGTAATTTGTCATCAAGGAAACCTAATTCCCATTGAAGTAAAATCCGGCAAAGCAGGTACGCTAAAGTCTCTATTCCAATTTATGAAGGAATCCCAAATGAAACACGCGTTTCGAATCTATTCCGGCCCACTAACCAATCAAAAAATCGACCTGGGAGACCATATTAATTTTCAATTAATTTCGCTGCCTTTCTACCTATTGCACAGGCTCCCATCCCTACTGCCCCACCCCGCGCAGGCGTTTCGGCATATTACAAACTAAGTTTAATCCCGCTGCCTACAAGAATAGGCGCACAAAATCATCTATTTTATATTTGGTGCGGAATTATGATATACTAAAAAGGCGCACAAAATCGACAAAACACATTTATGACAACCCATCCATTCTTAGGTCGGTTAGACGAACTTCGGAAACTGAAAGAGCTGCAGAAGAAATCTTCGGCGAGTCTAGTCATCCTTCAAGGGCGTCGGCGTGTAGGGAAAAGTCGCCTGATCGAAGAATTCGCTAAAAACCAACGATATTATCGGCTCACCGGAATTGCTCCCGGTCAAGATTCCGACGACCAGGCGCAACGTGATGAATTTGCGAGGCAGATGGGCGAACAGGGAGGATTATCCGGCCTTCGATCTGGCAATTGGGGGGATCTATTCACCCTTCTTGCCAAACAAACCGAAGAAGGCCGAGTCGTAATCTTATTTGATGAAATTTCGTGGATGGGATCCAAAGACCCTACGTTTCTCGGCAAATTGAAAAACGCTTGGGATACTCAGTTTAGTAAAAATCCGAAGCTGATGCTCATTTTATGCGGGTCGGTTTCGTCTTGGATTCAAAAAAATATTATCAGCAGTACCGCGTTTTTAGGCCGCCCTTCTCTTTATCTCACCCTGGATGAACTACCTTTAAAAGACTGCTCCGCCTTTTGGGGAAAACGCGAACAAAGTACGTCCGTTTATGAGAAGTTGAAAAGTTTGTCCGTTACCGGCGGCGTACCCTGGTACCTGGAGCTAATGGATCCTCGGCTGGAGGCGGAAGAAAATATTCGACGGCTTTGCTTCTCACCGGATGGCGCGTTGTTTAATGAGTTTGACCGCATTTTTTCCGATATCTTTGGGAGAAGAAGCGAGATCTATCGAAAAATTGTATCCCATCTCGTTTTGGGGTCAGCGAATCTCAACGATCTTTTGACACATTCCGAAAAAGCAAAAACTGGCGATTTCAGCGCCTATCTTAATGATCTTGTCCTGGCAGGATTTGTTAGCCGGGACTACACCTGGCATTTGGCTTCCGGAGAACTATCAAAATTAAGCAGTTATCGTCTCAAAGATAATTACGTCCGATTTTATTTAAAATATATTCAGCCCAACCGAGGACGGATTGAAAAAAAAGCCTTTGAAAAAACATCGTTGGCGTCACTACCGGGATGGGAAACTATGCTTGCGCTTCAATTTGAAAACCTGGTTATCAACAATGCGCGAGAACTCATTAACCTACTGGGCACTCCCCTGGATGAGGTCGTTTTTTTTAATCCTTTTTTTCAACGAAAGACAAAACGTCAGTCAGGGTGCCAAATCGACCTGCTCATTCAAACCAAGTTCAACACCCTCTATCTATGTGAAATTAAGTTTTCAAAACATAAAGTTCCAAGCTCAATCATTGACGATGTAAGAAAAAAAGTCGCTCGTCTAAAAATACCGAAACATTTTTCGTATCGCCCGGTTCTCATTCATGTCAACGGCGTCGACGAGGATGTCGCAGAAAGTGGCTTTTTTTCAGATATTATTAATTTTCAGGACTTTTTAACCTGAGTTTCTGTTAAACGCCCCGTGCAACCGGAGCTGCCACAGGTGCCGCAGGTCGAATATTCAGTGCTTGTTGCTGTGCCGCCAATGATGCGGATGAAGCCGCAGCAGCGGGAGCAGCAGCAGGCAAGGCAACTGCCTGTGCGCTTGGGGCAACAGGCGCGGCTCGTCTATTATCCGGTAACGGCGGAAGGACTGGAACCGCCCCTCCGCTAGTCTGCTTAAACCCTAATAAAGATGCACTCATTTGAGACGCTTTTCGCTGATCTTTAAGTCACGAAAAACATGGCCCCATTCAACAAGTTTTTTTGCATTTTCAAAATTTACCGCATGAGGCTTAGCAAATGGAGCAGGAGCCGCTGGCGCCATCCCTGGCATTGGCCTCCCCATTGGCAAAGCGTGTCGAGACACTGCTGGAACACTCATATATTATCCTCCTAAATTAAATAAATTTATTTTATGACAAATAATTGTCGATAAGTAAATAAAAATAATTTCAACATTTTTTATCATTCCTTCTGAAAGGACGTCATGGCATAGTATTAAAAATATGAAACAAAAATGGATTCCCTTAACGTCGATTCCCTGCAAAAAATCGACAAAGGCATGACTGCCAAGGTCTCCATCATCCAAGAACGCGTCGACCAAGGCACCAAGGCCATGGAATGCGTTTATTTCGCCAAAGACATGGAAGATTTATTTTTGATCGTGATGACCAAGCCCGAAACTGAAAAAGGCAACGGCAACTCGACACGTGGCGCATTCACGCCCGCCTGCTGATTAAACCCCGGTACCTGCATCGCCGCCTCCATATCACACCCTTATTCCCTGCCAAAAAAATAAACTAAACCCGACCCCTCGCAGGCGTTTCGGCATATTACAAACTAATCTTTTTCCGCTTTATCAAACGCAGCAATAAGGTCTTCTATGTGATGAGCAAAATCGTCGTTGTGTGCCAGTTGGGCAAGTTCTAACGCTTCTTTTAACAATGGTATCGCTGCTTCGTTATCTCCGCTCCCAAGAGCCTCCATACCCTTCGCATAGGGACCCATTGCGCTTCGCGGTGGCGCGGGGAGAGGGGCAGAGGTCGCTGCTGCTGCAGGCAACGGGCTAAGCGCATTTATTTTCTGCAGGATAGGTTCTGCATCGATGAGAGAAACCGGGTCCTTCTCAGCAATCTTAAGCGCTTCTCCATAATCAGCTAACGCTTCGTTGACCCGACCGGTGTTTTCATAAGCGTTGGCACGCATCCAGAAACGAACTTGGCGATCCACAAGCCGACTCCCTACGGAACGAGAATTCATAAACTTGGATGCAAACTTAATAACGTTGTCCCAGTCCTTTTCCTTCCACAGCGTGTACAACGCATCGACGCCATCAACTTCATTACCTTCATCAAAAATTTTCTTGCACACGTCCGAATATGTTTTCCGACATTCCGCTTTTGTCGGCTCGTCATCAAGGAAAAGATCCCGTGCACGACATATCAAATTAAGCGCTTTTCCCGCGTCCGAAGCTCTAAATTGGGCGGCGGCGATAAGACCGTTGGCCAAGCGAACGCGAAGCTCTTGAACAGCCAATAAAAACGGAAAACCGGCCGGAGGATTCAAAAGAAACCGAGCCATTTCATCTGGTACCGAGGGAGCCTCATCCAAATAACCTCTCTGGAAGCAATCCATTTGTCGCAGCATCTCCAGCCCCTCGGCCATTTTCTGAACACTTTCTTTTTTTTCAGGCGTCTGAAGCAACTCAAGGAGTTTGTGCTTTTCTAACTTCTGAAACGATTCCAAATTGAGTTCATCCGGCATGACCCTTAGAATTTCCGCCCGCGTTTTTGTTGCATCAGATAGAACATGTCTGAATCGTTTATTCTGCAAATACATCGTATTAATTTTCTCCAGCTCTTTAACCCCGTCGATGAGATGAAGCGCAAAAAAATCTCGAAATCCCGGCTCTTTGACCTTCGTATCCACCGCAACCTGTTTCCCATCCTGCTTCATGCCAAGAAACTCGATGCCAAACAATATATTTTTAATCGCGCAATTGCCGATCTTTTGCGCTGGCTTAATATAAGGAAGATCTTGATGGCGACCCATCCGTTTCATCTGGTCATAAATAGGCAATTGATCACGTTCACCATAGACGCCCAGGAACGGTTGAAGTGAATTCTTAAGAGATTCAAAGTCCCTGAAAAAAAATTGTGTCACCGGACCATATCCAATCGACGGCGATCGATTACAAAACGTAAGACACCATTCGTTATTGACCTTTCGGATAGTTGCCGAAAAAACATGACCTTCAGGAATCAGCGGAAAGAAACAAAAACTATCTTGCACATTATTTTGCAAGGTTTTCGCCTGATCCAGAATGCGGGCTGGATTATCAAAATTAAGAACACTGGCTCTCAGGGAGGCCTTGAAATCCGCCGTCAGTGGCTTGAATTTCAGGTAGGCGGCTTCGACTTCCCGAACGTAACTGGCGCATTCTTTTACGTTCATTACGAGCGGGTCTTTTGAGTTGCGATGAGCAAGCAGCAAATCCCGCCGATCGTTTCTCGCAATTGGTCTTAAAGGAAGCACAGCCATCGCAGCCATAGTGTTATATTCTCC
>CAYGHZ010000148.1:0-5781 GCA_964349635.1 uncultured Candidatus Marinamargulisbacteria bacterium | reverse complement strand
GCGTGTTCCAGTGTGACCGTTCCGGATTTGGTAAACGACAAAAAACTATGCGCGATTAGGTCGTGCGAATTGCCCGTGTAGATAATGGCGTTACCAGCAAGCGCTCGAACCGTGCGCTCATAGCGCGGCAGGGTTGAAACAACAATCTGGGTGTCGGGTCGCTGACAGGCCAACGCTGCGTTGATAAGAATCGGGAAAACATGGCGAAGTTCCTGTGGCCGCGAGCCGGAAAATACGGCCAGAATTTTTTTGGCTGGCGCAATACCCAATCGTTGGTAAAAATCTCGCTTGCTCGTGGTGGATTTGGCGATATCTAATATCGGATGTCCGACAAATACCGTGTTTCCGCCCAAGCGGCTATAAAAATCAGCTTCGCGTTTAAAAATGCAAATAATTTTATCGGTGACCGCGACCACTTTCCGACCGCCTTTTTCACCGCCCCAATGCCATTCTTGCGGGGCGATATAATAGATCACCCGGATCCCCAGTCGCTTGGCTAATTTGGCAAGTATCATATTAAAGCCTTGAAAATCGACAGCGATAAAAACGTCCGGTCGTTCGGTCTTCATCCAGCGTTTTAACCGAAAATAAGCAGCCAAGAGTTTGGGGATGTGGCGAATCGGCTCGATAAATCCAACCGTACTGGCGCTAGTCACATCCTCGATAACGGACACACCTTGCGATCGCAAATGATCGCCGCCCATCGCAAAAAATTTCAGGTCTGGTTTTAACATTCGAAGTTCTGCCACAAGATGAGAGGCATGTAAATCGCCGGAAACTTCGCCGGCGCTTAAAAGAATTTTAGACATGGTGCTGTTTCAATTTCACCAACTGTTTTAAGCTCTCCATCGTACTAAGCGAGCGCTCGTAGCGGAACAGGAAACGGCTATAATCCACGGTCATCATTGTATTTAAAAGTTGCGCGGTCAGCTTTTTAGCCATTGTTTGCTGTTGTTCGGGGGTGGTCATCCGATTGATTTCCAATTGATAATGGAGATAAATTTGCTTGGGCGTTTGCAATGGTGTTTCCAAGGCATAATGGTCTCTTAAATGATGTGCGGATAAATAAAATTGAAGCAATAAAAGAGGATCGCCGATCTCGGCGTAACGTTCCAAAAGCCCTAAATACTGCACCGTCATTTGTTCGGACGTGCTTTTTAGAATGTGATCAAACGATGTGGAGCGCGGCCCGATGTGTTTTGAAATCACGCCCATCGATTCCCGGTACAATTCTTTTTGAGAAGCTACAAACCCTTTAATAGAAAACGGCGTGCTTTCGTAACGATCTAAATAATTTCCGACCTGCATAACCAAACGCGATCGTTGTGGCTCTTCGTTAACCAGTTTTAAAAGAGGCGTCATTGTCAACTCGCGTAATCCTAATGCCATATTTTGCGTTTGAATATTCGTGTCTTGAAGCAAATGCCGCGTGACCGTGAGGGCGTCCAGATACTGTTCAGCCGCTTCCCGTTTCTTACCCTCGCCTTCCAAGCGCCGGCCGTTCAGCAACATCAAATAAACGATCTTGTTCATCTTGGCCATCAGCGGTTGTGTATTGATAGAAGACAGCTCGCGCCCAAAGTTAAAGTCGCAATTGTCCAACTTCAGCGCCGGTTCTATCTCTCGCAGTACGTTCTTATTGGCATCCAATAATGTTTTGATATCGCTTTGATCGCCATGCCATGAATCTTTGATCACTCGCAGCACGTCCGATTGCAGGGAGACAGTCAACGGAAAATTCAGCGCTTCGATAGCGTCCAAATAATGAACGGCGGCGTTGCTTCGGCTGGAAAAAATCACGAGGCGTTCCACCCAGGCATTCACGGTGGGCGTTCGAAATGTCAGCACGCCCAAAATAACCACCGCGACGACAAGGACAACGGTCTGCAACACGTTGGATCGGGAAAATTTGGGCACGAATTTATGGTACCACATGTTTATCAAGCGTTAGTGTGCAATGGTGTGCAATTAAATCATAAAAATCATTGCACACTATTGCGCAGTAGGTTAAAATTTAGCTTAATTATGTTGTCTTATTCTTTATCAAATGAACAAGTGAAAAAGTTGAAGGCGCTCCAGTTGGATTTGGAACTGGCAAAAAAAACAATTGAGCAATTCAGTGAGGAAAAAAAGAAGTTCATTCAACGTCAATCCATGATCAGCAATATTGGCGCCTCAACGCGTATCGAAAATGCTGTTTTGACCGACGTTGAAATCGACTGGATCGACACAACCATTGAGACAAGCGGTCAAGAATTTTTAGAACAAAAAAAGATGATCGAAAATAAGCTTTCAAAAGATAAGCAACGTAGTATTGAAGAAGTGGCCGGATATCGAGATGCTATCCGGATCGTATTCGATTTACATCCGGATTTTTATCCCCTAAAAGAATCTGACATTAAGGGTATGCATCGAGAGTTGTTAAAATATTATCCGAAGGCTTCTTATTACCTGGGTAATTATAAAGCGCATTCCAACAGTGTAATTGAGGTCAATCATATGACCGGACAAAAAAACACGATTTTTAGAACTGCGGACCCTGGCGCAGTAACACAAACCACAATGTCCGATCTTGTTAGTTGGTATAACGAGACAGTCAGAAAATTTTCTTGGACGTTGCCGGTAGTTTGCGAATTTATATTTAGGTTTTTAGCAATTCATCCGTTTCAAGATGGTAATGGGAGACTATCTCGCCTGCTGTTTCATTTGGCCTTATTAAATTCGGAAGAAGAGTGTTTCTCAAAAGTGATTAGCTTGATCGCGCTTGATCGGAGCATTGAACAGACACGCTCTCAATACTATACCGTATTGAGAAAATGCTCAGGCGGAGAATTTAAACCCCGTCCCACCGACTATCAAATCGGTTATTTTTTGAATTATATGGTCGAACGAATGTCCAAAAGCTTGGATCATCTAAAACACTATGCGCAAAAATATGATTACTATATTCAATTAACCGACTCAACCTTGCAGGTACTAAACGCGTTCAAGGAGGCTCCTGAATATCCGTTAACGACTAATCTTATTCAAGCCACATTAAATATGCCAAGAAGAACCGTTATCTTTTGTTTGAATAACCTTATTGAAAAAGGGTTTATACGGCAGTTGGGTAAGAGCACCGGGACGCGCTATACCCTATGTTTTTGATGAAATCAACGCCTTTTGGCGTTAATCAAAAAAACTTCTTACAAGAAAATTTCAATGGCTTGTAAAAAAAGGGGGTAGGGACGCGTTAATTTATTTGGGTTGTGCAAAAAAAAGCCCGTTTTGGATTTGACATTGCCCCCCCGGTTTTTCATAATCAAAATACTTCAGAAATTTTCAAAAATATTCATGAATGACCCGGCCATCTGCGCCCTGGGAAAACACCAACTGTGAGGGTTGTATATGGCTACCATCGTCTCTATTGTTAAACGTAACGGGCAAAAAGTGTCTTTCGATCGGGGCCGAATTTATACCGCGATTCACAAGGCATTCTTGTCAGAGAATATCTCTCACCCGGACGTTGTCGAAACCCTCACCGACGAAGTTCTGGATCTGACGCAAAAACAGCTCTTGGGCGGATCGACCACCAGTGTTGAAGCCATCCAAGATAACGTCGAAGAAGTGTTGATGGCCAACGGGCATCATAAGGTCGCCAAAAAATATATTCTTTATAGAGAACAGCATACGGTTGCGCGTCAGGAAAAGATTCGGGCGCAGATCCGCGAGAAAAAGCTGGAAGTCAAAATTAACGACAGCGAAACTGTTATTTTTAACCCCGATATTATCGAAGAACGTCTGCGTCAGTTGGCGCCGGATTTAATGCGAGTGTCGATTAACGAAATGCTCGATGCCATTACGTCGCAAATCTACGACCAGATTCCTAAAGCCGAAATTGAAATGTTGGTCTTGGGCGCAGCGCGCGAACGCATTGAAAAGCATCACGATTACGCCTATTTAGCGTCACGAATTTCGATCAATAATCTCTACAAGCACGTCTTAAATGAACCGATGTATGCCACTCGCTTAACGGAGGCGTACCGTCTTCGGTTTGCTAAATATATCCAAAAAGGGATTCAACAAGAAATGCTTCACCCAAAGATGGTTGAATTTGATTTGAATAAGTTGGCCGAGGCGCTGGCGCCGGATCGCGACAAGCTATTTATGTACATGGGCACCCAAATTCTGATGGATCGATATTTGCTGCGCGACCGGGCGACCGAACTGGGGATTTATGAGTTGCCGCAATGGTTCTGGATGCGCGTCGCAATGGGATTGGCGTTAAAAGAAGATGAAAGAGAAAAACGAGCGATCGAGTTTTATGACGTCCTGTCAAAAATGGATTTGATCTCCTCAACACCGACACTCTTTAACAGCGGCACCACCCACAGCCAAATGAGTTCGTGCTATTTGAATACCGTTGAAGATTCGCTGGAAGATATTTTCAAAATCTATTCCGACAATGCCAAGCTCAGCAAATGGGCCGGCGGAATCGGCACCGATTGGACGGGGATTCGCGGAACAGGTTCCAAGATCAAAGGCACCAACGGCCTATCGCAAGGCGTGATTCCTTTTATCAAAATTTTCAACGACGTCGCATTGGCGGTAAACCAAGGCGGCAAACGCAAGGGTGCGATGTGCGCGTATATGGAAATTTGGCATTCGGACTTTGAACAGTTTTTGGAATTGAAGAAAAACACCGGCGACGAACGCCGCCGAGCGCACGACATCAACACCGCCTGCTGGATTCCGGATCTCTTTATGAAACGCGTTGAAGAAGACGGTAACTGGACGTTTTTTTGCCCATCCGACGTGCCCGATCTTCATGATCTTTATGGAAGCGCATTTGAGAAACGTTATAAAGAATATGAAGTGAAGCATAGGAAGCGAGCGCGTTCCATCAAGGCGCAAGACTTGTGGCGCAAGATGCTAACCATGTTATACGAAACCGGACATCCGTGGTTGACGTTTAAAGACGCCATCAATGTTCGCAGTCCGCAAGATCACGTCGGTGTGGTGCATTCGTCTAATCTGTGTACCGAAATTACGCTCAACACCTCAAAAGACGAAACGGCGGTGTGCAATCTCGCCAGCGTGAATTTGGCCAACATGATCGATGGCACGCAATTAAACGAAGAAAAAATTGCGCGTACCGTAGAGATCGGGATTCGGATGTTGGATAACGTCATCGACAACAATTATTACCCGATTCCGGAAGCCGCAACCGCTAATTACCGCCATCGTGCGGTGGGCTTGGGCTTGATGGGTTATCAAGACGCACTCTTCAAACTCAATATTAAATTCGACTCCGACGAACAACTGGAATTTGCCGATCAATCGATGGAAATGATTTCGTATTACACGATTTTTGCCAGCTCCAAATTGGCGAAAGAGCGCGGATCGTATGAGACATTTAAGGGCAGCAAATGGGATCGCGGAATTATGCCGCTGGATACCGTCGATTTGTTAGAAAAAGAGCGCGGTGTTGCGGTGGAAGTCAGTCGCAAGTCTCGTTTGGATTGGAGCGCTCTTCGGACTCACATTAAGCAATTTGGGATGCGCAATTCCAACACCATGGCCATTGCTCCAACGGCCACGATCGCTAACATCGCTAGCGTCTATCCCTGCATCGAGCCAGTATTCAAAAATATCTATATGAAAGAAAATCTCTCGGGCAATTTCATCGTGGTAAATCGCTATTTGTTGAATGATCTGGAAAAATTAGGGATCTGGAATCACAGCATTTTAAGTAAAATAAAGGTCAACAATGGCTCCGTCCAGGAGATAGACGAGATTCCG
>CAYGHZ010000147.1:4407-5783 GCA_964349635.1 uncultured Candidatus Marinamargulisbacteria bacterium | reverse complement strand
CCGGTGTCCGGATATCCTGCTCAATTGTCTGCCACTTTGGAACAGCTCTTTCTGATTCTTCCGTATCGTTTTTTTTCGGATTTGGATTTTTCCCGGGCAGAGTTTAAAACTACCCTGATGCTCAATGGAAAACATGTTCGTATTCAGGGCGTGTGCCACGGCACAAGGCCACCATCTTCGGAATATGCTTCTGCTGTTTTGAAACAAACGTTTGAGGGTGTGGATCAGGAAAAGTCAGTGGGGCTTTGCGAAGAGGGATTTCCGCGTTTGTTAGGGTTCGAACATCTGACGGAAATGAATGCCCAGGCGCTTTATCGCGTTTTCAAAACCACTGTTTGGCAAGACTCTTTACGGACTCTCAGGGAGTTAAGCGCCTCCACAGGCGGTCTTCGTGCGGTAAAGTTAGATGAAGAGCTACCCTTGTTGGATTCGTTTTTATCTTTGGCGCGGTCAACCAGGCAATTTTCTCGTGTGGAAGATGTTCTTGAGAACTTGAGATTGGCAGCTCCAATGTCGAAAATGAATGTGCAACTTGCTTTGAATGCTCAGACGTTCCTGGGTAGATTTCGATTTTACGATGAAACTCTACTCTGCGATGTATTTAAGTCGGCCTATTTCGCGCTTTTTATTCGCAGCGTTACGGATTCCCTTCGATCGATTCAGGATGTGGTTGTCGCAATGGGGGAATCTCATCGAGACCAAGTCAGATATTTTCTAGAGAATCCGGACTTTCTTAAAACATTTTTAAAAAACCCGTTTAATCTTAATTCGGCGTTTTCTGACGAAGAATTGACTAAAATAATGCTGAGGGATTCGAGGGCCCGGGAGCAAATAAAATGCATTGGATTGAAGGATGCGTTGATTTGAATCGACGTTTAAAATTGACGTTTTTTAGCTTCTAGTATTGATCACGATGACGCCATAACTCGGAATCTCGACAATCAATTGATGCTCTTTTTGCAGGTATTTCATGGCGCCGTCGGTCTGTCCGGGAACCGGAATTTTTTTGAGCAATCGGTAGTCGGGATAAGAAAAAACAAATATGGTTTTGTTTGCGCGATTTTCGTCGTATTGCGGGCCTTCCGGGCCGGGATGGGTGACGCGCGGGCAGACGTAGAGTTTGTCCCCAACGAGCTTGATGCTGGCCACGCCGGCGAAAAGGGAATCGAAATTGACGTTTTCTTTAACGATTTCGAGAGTATCGATGTTCATGCGATAGGCGGTGACACTTAAATCATCGTTTCCCATAGAGATTTTTTCGGTAAGAAATACAAGCTGCCGGCTTTCCGGTGAATAATCGATCGCTTCTGAAAATAAAAAGGCGTTGGGGTCGATTAGAATGGAATGGATGCAAACGAAGTCGCTGCCGCGTTCGG
>CAYGHZ010000147.1:0-4397 GCA_964349635.1 uncultured Candidatus Marinamargulisbacteria bacterium | reverse complement strand
AACGACATTATCCGCGCATAACGTGGATAGGGTTGGGGACGTTTTTTGACACGCGCATGTCAGAAGTAACAACAATCCGACGGCCAGCCTAATACGCATTGGCCAATAGCGGCATTCGCAGGTTGTCTAATCCGAAGGATAGGATGTTGTCGCCCACATTTTTAGAATAATAAATATCGTCGCCGGTGATGCCGATGAAGGCGTTCGGTTTGGTTGCTCCGCTGTCGGAAAGATCGGGTTCGCTTAGCCATGAAGCGGACAACGAGGTTCGATTGGAATCGAGGTCTTTTCCCGCACTCAGAAACGTTTGGTAGATCAATTTAAAGCAATACATCGAGGTTCGGCTGTTCTTGTCTGCCCATTCGGCAGCCCATTGCAAGCTAGTAAAGACGCTTCGTCGCGGCGGAAAGTAAGGCATTTTCGTTGGATCGTTGTCATGTTCTTTCGCCCAATTTCTTTTCGCTATTTCAACGGCGGAAGCGATGGCCGCGTCGGAAGCTTTGACGCGTTTGACCGACCAAGCGGAGCCTTTGCCAAGGCCGTGAACGGAGCCGATATGCACGCCGCTTTGCACGGATTCCATCACGCGCCCGGCGGCGACATCGTAAACAATGGCGCCGTGCGTCCAGCGCGAGACATGGATGATGGCGTCTGAAATCCACGTTTGACCGCGCATTAACACAATGTCGCCTTTTTTGAGTTTCGGTTTAGACCTTTGGTACAGATCATCCAAAAATATCGGCGAATGGGACTGAATATGAATGCCTTGCGGTTCGTTATTGGTTTCGACCGACGCTCCGGCGCCTTTTAAGGATTCCGTTAGCGTAGCGGTGTCGTCTTGCGCGGGGACGGCAATTTCTTTCTGGATATGAGCGCATCCGGCGGTCGCCATCGCTACTAAAAAAATGAGGTGTTGGAATTTCATGGGATAAACCCATTATCCCAAATTATTATTTTACGTCAACTAGAAATTTTATAATTATAAAAGATGACGTAATTTAGAGGTGATGGATTTTTTGTCGGCCTTCACCAATGTTGGCGTCGTCGAAATTTCGATTGCGCGGTTGGGGTCTTTGAGGCCATGGCCGGTTAAAATCGATACGATAACTTGGCCTTTTTTAAGTGGATTTTTCCTGTGATGTTTTAGCACGCCGGCGATAGAGGCGGCTGAAGCGGGTTCACAAAAGACACCGTCGAAATGGGCGAGGGCTTGTTGCGCTTCGGTGATCTCTTCATCGGTGACGCTGTCGATTTTCCCTTTGGATTCTTTAACGGCGGTTTCCGCGCCCTTCCAGCTGGCCGGGTTGCCGATGCGAATGGCGGTAGCGATAGTTTCGGGATTTTTGATGGGATGACCTAAAACCAATGGAGCGGACCCGGCGGCCTGATACCCCATCATGCAGGGTAGGGACGCAAAATTTTGCGTCCCTACCCTGCCGTATTCGCGATAACCCCGCCAATAGGCGGTAATATTGCCGGCGTTTCCAACCGGAATGAAATGAAAATCGGGGGCGCGGCCCAGGTCATCGACGATTTCAAATGCGCCGGTTTTTTGGCCTTCGATGCGATAGGGGTTGATGGAATTGACCAGCGTGATGGGATATTCCGCTGTGATGTCTTTGACCAGATCCAGCGCTTCATCAAAGTTGCCTTTAATTTGCAGGACAAGAGCGCCATACATCATGGCCTGAGACAATTTTCCTAACGCAATTTTTCCTTCAGGTATCAGGACAACGCAGGCCATGCCGGCTTTCGCGGCATAAGCGGCAGCGGAGGCGGACGTGTTGCCGGTCGACGCGCACATCACGATTTTGGAGTTGGCTTCTTTGGCTTTGGTGATGGCCATGGTCATGCCGCGATCTTTGAATGAGCCGGTGGGATTTAATCCTTCAAACTTAACGTACCAATCGGCCGGAATTTTCCATTCTTTGGGTAAGTTAGTTAAACGAATGAGTGGCGTACGGCCTTCGTTTAGGCTGACAATCGGTGTCTTGGAGGTAACCGGTAGATACTTGCGATAGTGTTCAATGATTCCTTGATACATTTAAAAGAAAATCCCAAATTTTAATATTAATCCGGCAAAGACGAGTGAAACAATCGCGGTCAATTTTATCAGAATATTTAACGATGGGCCTGCGGTATCTTTAAACGGATCGCCAACAGTGTCGCCGATGACAGCAGCCTTATGAGCGTCGGTCCCTTTTCCGCCATGTTCGCCTGCTTCAATATATTTTTTGGCGTTGTCCCAGGCTCCGCCCGAGTTATTGAGCATTAACGCCATCGATAGACCGGTCGTGAGACCGCCGATCAACAAACCAACTACCCCTGCGACGTGCAACAACATTCCAACAATCAACGGCGAAACAATCACAACCGAAGCCGGAAGTACCATGGCTTTCAGGGCGCCCTGAGTTGAAATGCCGACGCAACGCGAATAATCCGGTTTTGCGGTCCCTGCGATAATTCCGGGATTTTCTTTAAATTGGCGGCGGACTTCGGCAACCATTTCGCTGGCGGCGCGACCGACGGCCGAAATAGTTAGCGAACAATAAATAAAGACAATCACCGAGCCGATAAAGATGCCGACCAATAATTTGGGATTTAGGACATTCAGTTGAAAGATTTCAACCAGGGAAGGCATATCCAGCGTGCTCACCAGAATGACTCCCTGATCAAAATTGACTTGGTCGATTTGGTTGGTGAACCCCATATTGCCCACAAAAAATGTGGTTTTGGCGGCTAATTTTCCTAACCACACGTGAACGGTGTCCAGATAAGCGGTGATAAGCGCAACCGCCGTGAGCGATGCTGCGCCAATCGCAAACCCTTTTCCGGTGGCGGCGGTGGTGTTACCTAACGCATCCAGCGCATCCGTGCGTTCGCGAACTTCTTTCGGTAAGCCAGACATTTCGGCGTTTCCACCGGCATTGTCTGCGATAGAAGCAAAAGTCACGGTGGCGAGCTGAATCGCCAAGGTCGAAAGCATCCCGATCGCCGAAAACGCGACGCCGTAAATCCCGGCTGAAACATCGGTAAATCCTCCGGCAAATAGATAGGAGCAAATAATGGCTAAGCCAATCACAAATACCGGAATTCCGGTGGACATCATTCCCGTGGCCATTCCCGACAAAATATTGGTGGCGGGTCCGTGCAAGCCTTGTTCCGCGATGCGTTTGGTGGGGCGATAGTTGCTTGAGGTGTAATATTCGGAGGCCTGGCCGATGATGACGCCGGCGACGAGACCGCTCATGATCGCGCCAAATGTGCCCCACGAGATGACCTGAAACCAGCTTAATAGCGCGAGTCCGATAATCACCATCAGTGACGATGCTCCGGTTCCTATTAATAGAGAGGTTAAAAGCTGCTTTTGGCTGGAATTTTCGTTGGTGCGTACTAAAAACATTCCAATAATCGAACAGGGAATTCCGATGGCGGCAACAATCATTGGCGCAAAGACCAGCATGACGCCGCCGCTATGGGTCATGGCTAATGAAGCGCCGACGGCTGAAGTGGCCAAAATCGCGCCGCAATAGGTTTCGTAAAGATCGGTTCCCATCCCTACAACGTCGCCTACGTTATCGCCTACATTGTCGGCAATAACTGCTGGGTTACGCGGATCGTCTTCCGGCATTCCGGCTTCGACT
This sequence comes from uncultured Candidatus Marinamargulisbacteria bacterium, assembly GCA_964349635.1. Taxonomy (GTDB): domain Bacteria; phylum Margulisbacteria; class Marinamargulisbacteria; order SXXA01; family CAYGHZ01; genus CAYGHZ01. The sequence continues at coordinate 753 of CAYGHZ010000147.1, read as the reverse complement.
TTGCCGACCAAATCGGCGCCGATGTCCGCCGCTTTGGTATAGATTCCGCCCCCCACCCGCGCAAATAGCGCCATGCCCGATGCGCCCATCGCAAAGGCCAATAAGATATTGGTAATTTCTACCCAATTGTCGCCGTACACGCGATTTAAAATCAGAACCCAAAGCGAAATGGCCAATAGTCCAAATCCAACAACCAGCAAGCCCATGACGGCGCCGGCTCTAAATGCGACGCGCAAGCCTTTATTGAGCGATTCGCGGCAGGCGGCGGCGGTTCTGGCCGAGGCGTTGGTCGCGGTTTTCATTCCGAAATGGGTGCAAATCCCGGCAAAAAAACCGCCGGTTAAAAAGACAAGCGGGACAAAGGGGTTTTGGATGCCGATAAAGGCCATTGCAGCTAATATAGCTGCAATAATAAGGAACACGACCAAAATAACTTTATTTTGACTTCGGATATAGGCGCGCGACCCTTCCTTAACAAACCCCGCGATTTCTTTCATGCGATCGGTGCCTTCGGAATGCCCAATCAATTCGCGGTAAAGAATAAATGCAAAAAATAGGGAAATGAGGGCAAAACACGGAACCAGCCACCATAACATTGTTTCCATCATCATGATTCTCCTTTAATACCGAGCAACTTGTCTTAGTAGCACCAAGCTTGCGGCTCCGATCACCACATTGGGGATCCAGGCGGCAAGCACTGGCGGGACGCTATGGGCCAAACCCACGGCCATCCCTAATAGAATATAATAAAGC
>CAYGHZ010000146.1:0-5803 GCA_964349635.1 uncultured Candidatus Marinamargulisbacteria bacterium | reverse complement strand
GTGTTAACCCGTCATGTCGTGGTGGGAAACAAAGCGTTATTTTTTGACGAGAAGATTTCGATCGAAGCGCTGGAGAGCGAGGCTGAGGTGTTGCGCAAGGACGGCCAAACCGTGGTGTTTGTCGGTGTTGACGGTACTTTGGCGGGACTCATCGGCGTTTCGGATCCGATCAAGGCGACGACAGCCGACGCCATTGCTCGATTTAGGCGTGACGGCATCCGGCTCATTATGGCTACTGGCGATAATGAGACAACGGCGCGCGCGGTTGCCTTTAAACTAGGCTTGGACGACGTGGTTGCCGGGGTACAGCCGGCCCAAAAATCAGAGTTGGTTCGCAAGCTAAAGGCCGAGGGCCGGGTTGTGGCTTTCGCGGGCGACGGGGTCAACGATGCGCCGGCGATGGCGTTGGCAGACATCGGTATTGCCATGGGAACCGGTACCGACGTGGCGATGGAAAGCAGCGGGGTGACGTTGGTCAAAGGCGATTTGATGGGAATTGCGAAAGCGCGACGGTTAAGCCAAGCAACGATGCGGAATATTCGCCAAAATCTCTTTTTGGCGTTTTTTTATAATGCCGTTGGCGTTCCGGTAGCGGCGGGTGTTCTTTATCCGTTTATGAGCCTCCTTATATCCCCGGTCTGGGCGAGCGTGGCGATGAGCTTAAGTTCCGTTTCGGTGATCGCTAATTCCTTGCGGCTAAATTCGGTAAGGCTTTAAATGATTATTAACGCATTAATCCGATTTTCATTAAAAAATCGCTGGCTGATTCTGTTGATCGCAACGGTGACCATGGTCTACGGCGCGTGGGTGGGTTCGCGCTTGCCGGTGGACGTATTTCCCGATTTGAATCGACCCACCGTTACCATTTTGACCGAGTCGCATGGATTGGCGCCGGAAGAAGTGGAAACCCTGGTGAGTTTGCCTATTGAGTCCGTGATGAACGGTATTCCGGGTGTTACCCGTATTCGATCTTCCAGCGGCATCGGGGTTTCCATTGTCCATGTCGAATTCGATTGGGGTACCGATATTCACCGCAACCGGCAGTTTGTATTCGAACGCATTCAGTTGGCGAAGGAACGGCTTCCCAAGGGAATGACGTCGGTAATCGGCCCCATCACGTCCATCATGGGAGAAATTCAATTCGTCGGTGTTCTTTCACCGGACGGCAGCGTATCCGATAGCGACCTTCGCACGTTGGCCGATTGGACGTTGCGCCCCCGCTTGATGACTATCCCCGGAATTAGCCAAGTCATCGTCATGGGCGGCGATGTGAAGCAGTATCAAATCTTGGTCTCCGCCGACCGGCTGCAAAAGAGGGGGATTTCGCTAGAGCAATTTCAACATGCGCTGTCGGAAATCAGCGAAAACACGACCGGCGGATTTATGGATATCGACGGCAAGGAATACCTGATTCGTCCGTTGGGCCGGGTGGCGTCTATCGAGGATATTTAAAACTCGGTGGCGGGATTGCACTTGGGGAAACCCGTACTCGTTAAAGACGTCGCCACCGTGCGAATTGGCGCGAAAATCAAACGCGGTCAAAGCAGCATCAACGGCCGTCATGCCGTGGTGCTTACCATCCAAAAGCAACCAAAGGCCGACACTATCGCGCTAACCCGTCGGATCGAAGGGATGTTCAAAGAGATGGGCCCAACCCTGCCCCCCGGCGTCAAAGTGGAAACCGATCTTTTCAAGCAAGCCCGTTTTATCCAGGCGGCAAATCATAATGTGATTCAAGCGTTGCGTGACGGCGCCTTTATCGTTGCCGTGATTCTGTTTCTTTTTCTGGTGAATGTTCGTACCACTGCTATTACGCTGGTAACCATTCCCTTATCACTTTTGATTTCGGCGATTGTGTTCAAGCTTTTGGGTTTGGGGATCAATACAATGACCTTGGGCGGATTTGCTGTGGCGATGGGCGAACTGGTGGACGACGCTATCGTGGATGTGGAAAACGTCTTTCGCCGGCTGCGTGAAAATGTGGCCAAAGGATCGCCGAAAGGACGGTTGCGGGTTATTTTTGAAGCCTCGTCGGAAGTGCGCAATTCGATTATCTTTTCCACGTTTACCGTTATTCTGGTGTTTTTACCGCTGTTTTTCTTAAGTGGAATCGAAGGCCGTTTGTTTGCGCCGCTGGGGCTGGCTTATATCATTTCGCTTTTGGCGTCATTATTAGTTTCCCTGACGGTAACGCCTGCGTTATGCGCGCTGCTCTTGAAGGATAAAAAATTGTTGGGCAGGGAAAAAGACAGTCGGTTGGTTCTGTTTCTCAAAGCCCTTCAACGGCGCATTCTCGTCAAAACGCTGGATCGCCCCTATCCGGTTATCATCGGATCTGTTCTGCTATTGGGCGTTAGCTTGAGCTTGCTTCCCTTGATGGGGCGCAATTTCTTGCCTCCGTTTAATGAAGGGACGGCGACGATCGGCGTGGCGGCGGCACCCGGAATCAGTCTGGCGGCTTCGGATCAATTGGGAACGGAGATAGAAAACGCCATGTTATCAGTGCCGGAAGTCAAATCGACTGTGCGTCGGACAGGACGCGCGGAAATGGATGAACATGCCGAAGGGGTGCATTGGAGCGAAATCGATGTTGATTTCAAGGAAGGCGGACGCCCGCGCGCGCATGTGCTGCAAGAGATTCGCGAAAAAATCGAAAACACGGGCGACGTGTACGTCAATATCGGTCAGCCCATCAGTCACCGTTTGGATCATTTGCTATCCGGCGTTCGGGCGCAGATCGCGGTCAAGGTCTTTGGGCCTGATTTAACGGAATTGCGGCGATTGGGAGTGCAGGTGGAATCGGTGATGCGGGATATTCCCGGCATTGTTGACCTAACCCTTGAGCCGACCGTGCCTATTCCGCAATTGAAGATTGCGGTTGACCGTGAAGCCGCCGGCCAAAAAGCGATTCGTCCCGGCGAATTGGCACAGGATCTGGAACGCGCGCTCAACGGGGAAATCGTCGGTCAAGTGATTGAGGAACAACGCTTTTTCGATATCGTAATGAAATTGGACGATCCGTCCCGAGCGACGCCCGAAGCGCTGCAATCCATGTTGATTAAAACGATGCCCAACGGTCAAACCATTTTGTTGCAAGACGTCGCAGAGGTGTATCAAGGCACCGGCCCCAACATGGTTAACCGGGAAAAATTACAGCGCCGTTTGGTTATTTCCGCCAACGCTCATGGCCGCGATTTAGGCAGCCTGGTAACCGATTTGAAAAAACGACTGGGCGAAAAAATTCGGCTGCCGGAAGGCTATTTTTTGGCATTGGAAGGCCAGTTTGAAAGTCAGCAACAGGCGTCTCGATTGATTTTGGGATTTGGAATTCTGTCATTATTGGGGATTATCGGGTTGCTGTATCTGCAGTTTCGCTCATTGATGCTGGTATTTCAGATTATGCTTAATATCCCGTTGGCGTTGATCGGAAGTGTGATTGCTATTTATTTAACCCAGCGCGAATTGTCTGTGGCGACCTTGATTGCCTTTATCACACTATGCGGCATCGCCAGCCGCAACGGAATTATGATGATCAGCCATTATATTCATCTGGCGCGGCATGAGGGAGAGCCGTTCAGCAAAGACATGGTTCTGCGCGGCTCCCAAGAACGACTGGTGCCGGTGCTGATGACGGCCCTGACGGCGGCGCTGGCGTTGGTGCCCTTGTTACTTTCGAAAGGAGAACCCGGAAAAGAAATTCTCTATCCGGTAGCGGTGGTAATTGTGGGAGGATTAATTTCTTCCACGCTGTTAGACTTGGTGGTGACGCCTACCGTATTTTATAAATTCGGACGGCGCGCTATCGAAATACCTGAAGAAAAAAAAGGAGAATGGACATGAAAAAAATACTAATGGCAATGATGTTGGTGATGGCGTTTTCGGTGACGATTGCTGCGCATGATGAAGGCCATGGTCCCAAACTGGCGGATGTCGCCAAATACGGCGGCGCCGTGGCTCCTGCCATATTAGCCAAGGAATCGTCGCTGGGACGCAAGGCCAAGTTGATTTACAAAGGCGAATTGACCCGTTCGACCGATGGAACGGTTCGCGTTTATCTTTATGACACCCGGATGAAACCGTTGATGTTGTCCGGTTTTGAAACGACAGGAAAGGCAACGCTGGAAGTTAAAAAGAACTCCAAGTGGGAAAAGTCCGTATTTGCATTGCAAAAAGAAGGAGACTCGTTTGTGGGAAAAATGCCAAAGGTTGCCCGCAAACCGTTTAATATCGACGTGATTGTTCGGGAGGGAAGCCGGGATCTATTGATCGCGTTTGACGGCTTGGACTAATGCCGTGAAACGCTCTTGGTTTTTTTTAAGTCTATTGATTTTTCCTGCACTGATTCAAGCGGGCGAAAATCTGGCGTTGCGCTATACGGAAATCGAAACTCTCCTTCGGCAAAAAAACGGCGCGGTCCAAAGCAGTCAAACGTCGATCGAATCGGCAAACGCCCGAACCGGGTTTCTGGCGCGTTCTTTTTTACCGCAAGTCACCCTATCAGCGGGTGGTGAGGCGTTTCGAACGGCGGGAACTCTCACCGGTTCTCAACCCTTTGGCTCCGCTGATCTGACGATCAATTTGTTTCGAGGTGGTCGAGACGCCAACGAAGATGACCCGCGCCGCGCCCAAGCCGAAATTTCTAAGGCCCAGGCTACCCACGCCTTTCTTTTGGAGTTAACAAAGGCCCAATCGTATTATTGGGACTACGTCTATTTTTCGGAACTGATTGTCTGCCATGACGAGATTTTGAAGGTAAATAATAAAGGGCTGGAATCGGCCAAGCGACGGTTGGCGCGAGGATTGTTATCTCGAACGGACGTGGTGGGGTTTGAGCTTCATCAGGGCTTGATAACCGAGCAGATCGAAACATTCATCCACGAAAAAAAACTCTCGGAGATCTCATTGAAGGCGGCGTTGGGCTTGCCGGAAACCATCGATCTTACAGTCGACAATCTTCGCATTCCTCATGATCACAACGATCCGATGTTGACTGCCGAATTAAATGCCGACCGACACCCGGAGCTTCTCGAAATCCGGCAAAATCTACGAATCGCGGCTCTTCAGAAAGATAAATTGGCCTCAACTGCGCTTCCCGTCATCGATTTATTCGGAACCTATTCGCTTTATACATGGCGGAACCGCTATTATGCCGACCTCAACGATCGCATCGACGTAGCCGGCGGCGTTCGGCTTCATACGCCCCTGTTTGATGGGTTTCAAACCTCGAAAGAGACCGACGCTCAAACGTTGCAGGTACAGGCGCTTTCATTGTTGGCGTCTCAGCGCAAGATTGCGCTGTCCGCAAGCCTGCGAACTACTCAGGAAGAACTGAGGCACCTGGATGAACTTATCCATCGTTCGATCGATCGGCTGCGCCAGACCAGAGAATTTTTGACGCTGGTTTTGGACGACTACGATCGCGGGGTTAAGGACGCGTCGGACGTTCTAAATGCGATTGAAACGTATTTGAATTATCTCAAAGAGGACGCGTCTCGGCGACAAAATTACCAAATCGTCCGATCGCGTCTCAGTGCGTTTCTGTGATCTTGCTAACGGCTTTAATAACCTGCAACGGATGCAACGGCGTAAAACCCGCCATTCGCTTCACCTGCTCCCGGCATGAAAACCCGGTGACCAGCATTCGCGAGGCATCTTGGGGGATTTGATCTTTCCAACTCAACTCAAAAATACCCTTCGATTCCGTTTGATGCTCTTTTTCATGGCCGTAGATACCCGCCATTCCGCAACACCCTACCCTCATTATCCGAAGGTCGTTAAACAGGTTTTTCCAAAGGGGGTCGTA
>CAYGHZ010000145.1:4043-5811 GCA_964349635.1 uncultured Candidatus Marinamargulisbacteria bacterium | reverse complement strand
GGGGGGAGAAAAAAAGGGGCGGGTTGAGGACGTATTTCGAGAAATTGATGAAGCCAATCAGGCCGGAGCGGCGGGCGTCGCGATAGGAAGAAATTTATTTCAGAGCGACGACCCGGCCGCATTGTCCAAAGCCATTCACGGAATACTCAATGAAGGACTAACCGTCGGTGAGGCGCAACGGCTTTTTAATTCTACTCAGAAAACTACATTGGCCCTGATGGCCGCATAAGGAGATTGATATGGAAAAGCAAAAAGAACTTTGGTTTTACGTCGATAAAAATCTGGACGTGTCGATTTTGGATAAAGTCTTCCAACTCAGTTATGCAACTCTTTTTATTCCGTTTTCCCATCGTAAAATCTTGGACGCTATTCAAGCGCCTCAACGCCTTCAATTCGCATTTCTTGTTCACTCGGAAGACGAAGCAAAAGCGTGTTTGGCCGAAAAAAAATGGGCCGGAAAAATCAAGGCGATTTTTGTGCGGGACGCCGCTTTGATTGACCGCATAAGATCCCTTCAGCCGATAGCATTGGGCTTCTTCATTGCGGTCAACGACAAGCAGAGTTTGGATCAGGCTGTTCTCGCCGCCCCCTTATTTGATTTTATTGCAATTGAGTTTACGGACCCGACCAACATTCCCCTTGAACTGGTTTTGGCCACCGCACAAGCCCACAAAGTTAAGGTCATCAAGAAAGTCCAAACCGCCGAAGATGGATCGGTGAGTTCACTAACGATGGAACATGGCAGCGATGGAATCCTTCTTAATTCGAGCGCCATAACTGAAATAGCCAAGTTGAGCGACCTTTTTGAGTTGTCCGTTCGATCTCATTTTGACCTAAAGGAAGCGGTGGTTACGAAAACACGCCATGCGGGAATGGGAGATCGGGTTTGCATCGATACCACCTCCGAACTATTTCAAGACGAAGGCATGTTACTGGGATCCACGTCGTCCGGCGGATTGTTAACCTGCAGCGAAACCCATTTTTTGCCTTACATGAATTTACGCCCGTTTCGAGTTAATGCCGGAGGACTGCACCTATATGTTTGGGGGCCGCAGAACCAGGCCGTCTATCTTTCGGATTTGAAAGCGGGAGACCAAGTCTATGTGATCAATTCAAAAGGTAAGGCGCGGACGGTGACGGTTGGCAGGCTAAAAATTGAGCGGCGACCGCTGCTCCACATCGAGGCAAAAATTGGAAACCAAACTATTAATACATTCATTCAGGATGACTGGCATGTGCGTATGACCGGATCAAAGGGGGAGATCCGTCCGTCCAGTGAAATTAAAGAAGGTGACAAACTTCTGGGGTTTTTAGACCAACCGGGGCGGCATGTGGGCATCAAAATCAATGAGACCATTAAGGAGGTATAAATGAACGACCAAAAAGAAATTGTGCATCAAATTTATACGGACATTTATCACAGCCCCGAGTGGATGGCCCTTTATCGGAAAAATCCAAAAAAAACACTTGAAAACTATCATTTGTCGCTCGAAAACCAGGAAAAATTGAAGCCGGTTCTCAAGCTGTTCTAGGAAGGAGCGCCTAATGCAAGAATACGATAATTTGGAAGATGAATTGAGACAAGTAAATGAATGGATAAGTCGACGTCCTCAAGAAGGGCTGGCGTATGCCACCAAGGCATCAATTTTAGGCCGAAAAATATCCGGCGCGGAGGGAATGACAAGACTATCGCTGGGAATTCAAATTAGCCACCTTGCCAATAAGGGCTTCGGGCTAAACCCCGATCATTTCTTTTGTTTCAAAACCA
>CAYGHZ010000145.1:0-4033 GCA_964349635.1 uncultured Candidatus Marinamargulisbacteria bacterium | reverse complement strand
ATTTCTTTTGTTGCCTTCAGAAAGGGATTGAAACACTAATGAAACCGGAAATCTTCGGCGGAAATACTTGTCAGGCAATAATCCATATTGAAAAGGCAATTAAGTTAAACCCTGATCATGCCGACAGCCACGTGTGGTTGGGAATGGCGCTTAGAAAAGACGGCAGGGAATCGGAAGCCATAGCCTGTTTTAAAAAGGCTCTCTCCTTAAATCAGGAAAACAAATTCGCTGAAACTTGTCTCAAGGAGGTAGCGTGATGCGTCCAATAAAAACATATTTGAAAAACATCGAGCGATCGGCTTCCATAGCCAAACACTTCCCTGAAAATCTCGATCGACCGGTCGAATTGTGGCCGCAAAAAAGAGTGGCTCTCTATCAAGAAGACGCGATAAAGGAGATTCTTGCGCATACTTATCGCAACAATTCTTTTTATCGGAAAAAATGGGATCAAGAGAGCGTATCTCCCGACACCTTCCAATCCATAAAAGACATTGCAAAATTCCCTTTTACATTTAAAGACGAATTGCGCGGAAAACCCTGGATATTATTGTCCGTTCCAAAAGAAGAAGTCAGCCAAATCCACATGTCAACCGGAACCACCAGCAAGTCGTTGGGTGACCATACCTACACGCTCTACAGTTGGGAAGATATTTATGTCAATGAACTTGCCATTGAGCTTCCGTTGTTGGTTCATTGCCTGCCGGAAGACTGTGTCATTAACGCGCTCCCCTATGAGATGAGTTCCGCAGGGATGGCCTTTCATCGCTCCTTTCAAAATGGGTCGGGCGCAGCCGTAGTCAATGTTGGAAAAGGCGGATTTTACTCCGATCCGAAAAAAACGCTGCTGGTCATGAAAGATTTGGAAGCCTCCGTTCTGATTACGACTCCTTCTTATGCCATGAGCTTATGGGAAACCGCGCAACGGCTTCGATTGGATATTCAAAACGATTTTCAGTTGAAATATATTTGGCTTACCGGAGAAGGATGTTCTCCGGCATTTCGAAAACGCCTTGAGAAAGTGTGGCAGCGGCCTTGTCTGATGTATTACGGGTCATTGGAGTGCGGCCCCTTGGGCATCGAATGCCGGTTTCAAGAGGGGTATCATATTCCGGAAGGCCATGTCCTTGTCGAAATTGTGGATCCGGAAACCGGAAAACCGCTGCCGCCGGGGTGCGTGGGAGAAATTTGCGTCACCGTGCTCTATAGGAAAGCCGCACCGCTGATTCGTTATCGGGTTGGCGATCTCGCCTATTTAGACACTGAAACCTGCACATGCTGCATTGAGCGTCCGCGACTATTCTTAAGCGGCCGGGAACAAGACCAGATCAAAATAGGAGACAAGAGCTACTCTCCTTATTTCCTTGAGGAAATTCTCTATCGAATTCCTGAAATGGGAAACACCTATCAATTTTTGGTTAGCCCGGATGGATTGTCCGTGCGGCTGGAACTGATGCATGAGTATTCGGAAACCGAAAAGCGGCAGATTGCCACAAAAATAAAAAACCAGCTCATGCATTATGTGCCGGACATTCTGGACGTTTCGATTGAGGCAAATATGGAACGTACTTTTGGAAAAGCTGAGCGAGTGAGGGTCATTTCATGATGGACGCCCATGCGCACGTTTCAAACACGGATTATGGCAATATAGAGTTACTGATTCGGGAGCTGGATAACGCCGATATCGAAAAATGCGTTGTAGTTCCAGGCGGGATGGTTGATGTTCGAAAAATGACCCTGTATGTGACAGGGGCGTTGGAACCCAATCCATCGATTCCCAATGACTGCGTCTATGATGCTATTCAAAAATATCCGAACCGCATCAACGGGTTTGTATGCGTTAATCCCTTGGACGAAGAGCAAGCCTGGGTTACATTCAAAGACGGCATCCACCATGGGTGCGTCGGGGTAAAATTATCGCCGCTTACTCATAAATTTTCATTTGGAGGAGATACGCTTGAGGCTCTGGCGGATGAATGCGGAAAGCGTCATTTTCCCATTTATTCCCACTCGCTTTTTCATCCGGGCGTTAGCACAAGCAAGTACGGTCAATTGGCGCGGCGGCACCCCAAGACCAACTTCATTCTGGGGCACATGGGATTTGGGCCCCTGGATGTTTTGGCGATAGAATTGGCGGCAACGCTTCCTAATTTTTACCTGGAGACCTCCCTGGCTTGTTCATTGGCCATAGTGGAAGCCATAAAAAAAGCCGGGCCTGAGAAATTGATATTTGGCAGTGAGTTTCCCATGAGTACGCCAGGCATCCAAAAATTAATGCTCAAGGAACTTCACTTGGATCAAGAAGAAAAAATTTTTTCAGAAAATATAAGGCGGCTCTTACCATGATCGAACTGCAATATCTTGAGAAACGCGCACTTTTTAACGGTCGGTTTAATTCGTTGCGGGACATTCGGGAATCCGAAGTGGTTTTGACCAAGGACGATTTACGAAGGCATTATCCTCTCGGGCTTTGTTTCGTTGAGCCGGATCAGATTTGGCAGTATCACGAATCATTCGGCACCACCGGAACGCCAACGGCCAGCCCAATGACGAAAGCAGATTTTGACCACTACGTATCGCAAATTCTCCTGAGCCCCGTAAATTTTGATCCCAGGGACAGGGTATTGATTCGATTTCCTTATGCGTTATCCGCACCGGCGCACATTTTTCATCATGCGGCCCAACGTAACGGAGCGATGGTCATCCCCGCGAGTAACCGAAGTCACATTATGCCGTACCCGCGCGTCGTAAAGTTGCTTCACGCGCTCCAAGCTACGGTGTTATGTCTGCTTCCGACCGAAGCCATTATTGTCGGTCATTTTGCAAAAGAAGCGGGTTTGGAACTTCCGACTCTGCGCGCCGTTTGCACGGCGGGAGAATTACTGACTCCCCAAATGCAGAACTATCTCGAAACGCTTTGGAAAGCACCGGTTTACAATTTCTACGGCGCAACGGAGGTCGGAAACATGGCGTATAGCTGCAAGAATGGCCGCCTGCATGTCGCCGATCCATTTTTTGACATTCAAATTGTTGGAGCGAACCCGGGAAACATTGTGGTTACCACGCGCAAGAAAGAAGCACTCCCGTTACTGAGATACGACACCGAAGACATGGGATACCTGCCCAATACAACATGCGAGTGCGGGAACCCAAGCCCTGTGATCGAGTTATTTGGCCGAAAGCAAGATAGGTATGCAGTTGACGGAAAAACAATTTATCATCGCGATTTAAAGGATGTCCTGTTTGGTCTGGTAAACTTCCTTGGCCTCTCTCCGTTTTGGAAGTGTCAGCAACATGGCCACTCGCTTGTTGTTACAATAGAAGAATCTGCCGATTTGAGTTTTGCTCGGGAAACCTTGACAAAGAATTTCAACATTCCAATAGAGATTCGCAGCGTTCCCAAAGATTCTTTGTCCGGTCTTAAAGGATTACACGAATTTTTGGACGTGAAAAAACCAGAGTACTTTCTGAAGGAGGAGGAACAAAAAAAATGTTAGTGGAATTAGAAGACGTTTCAAAATCCTATGTGATGGGGAAATCCGTCGTTCAAGCCGTCCAAAGAATTACGCTAAAAATCCAACCGCAAGAATTTTGCGTATTCGCCGGTAGCTCGGGCAGCGGAAAAACCACGCTTTTGAATATCGTCGGTTGTATCGATATCCCCACGTCGGGCAATTATCTGTTTCTCGGAAACTCTGTTCCAAAGTTGACCGAAGGCCAACTCACGCGCCTTCGCAGAGAAAAATTGGGGTATATTTTTCAGAATTTTAATTTAATACCGGTACTCTCAGCCTACGAAAACGTGGAATATCCGCTCATTATTGAAAATAATCGAAACAAGCAAGAAAGAAAGGAGAAGGTCGAACAAATACTAAAAAAGGTTGGCCTGTTAGACAAGCGTCATCATCGGCCCTCGGAGCTATCGGGCGGTCAACAACAGCGGGTAGCCATCGCCAGAGCCTTAGTCAAGGAGCCGCAACTTGTTTTAGCCGACGAGCCGACCGCCAATTTGGATTCGCAAACGGCGAAAGGCATC
>CAYGHZ010000144.1:0-5841 GCA_964349635.1 uncultured Candidatus Marinamargulisbacteria bacterium | reverse complement strand
CGACACCTTTGCTAAAAATGTCGAACTATGGGGCCAAAACGACGTATGGAAAGAAATCCAATTTCTTTTGGCGGCTAGAACCGGAAAGGTGTTGGACATTGCCTGCGGATCCGGAAACGTAATCGACATTTTATCAAAAAATTCAAACCTACAAGTTCACGGGTGTGACATTTCGGACAAATTAATAGCGCGTGCCGCCAAAAAGAATATTCCTGCAGATTATTTGAAAGTATGTGATGCCACCAAAACTCCATATGAAGATAATCAGTTTGATTTTTCCTATTCGATTGGATCGCTTGAACATTTTACTCTGGAAGGTATCGAAAATTTTATCAAAGAGTCGCATCGCATTACCCGTTCGGCAAGCTTTCATCAAATGCCGGTCTGCCGAGACAATCAATTTGAGGGATGGTTGGAATTGGATCAAAGTTATTTTAATAAACCGGCCGCCTGGTGGACGGAGAAGTTTCATAAGGTTTGGGATCGGGTTGATATTCTGGATTCCGCATGGCGGGATCCTATTTCGGATGGGAAGTGGTTTATTTGTCAGAAAAAATGAAAAAGAAAATTCTTTTAACCGGAGCGATGGGGTTTATTGGAACGGCCGTTACCAAGCGGTTGGCAAAACGATATTCGGTTACGGTGGCGGATATGTTGCAGTTTGGGGTGTCCGCTGAAATCAGGCCTCTGATCGACAGCGGCCAGGTGACGTTGATCGAGACGGATCTGTCGGAAAAGTCGGCTCTGCATGACCGAATTGCCGCCGGCGAATTTGATTGGATCGTTCACTTGGCGTCTCTGACCCATATTCCGTTCTGCGAGAAGTATCCGGATATCGCCTATAAATGCAATGTACTAACGCTACTAAATATTGTTTCGATTGTGCCGCCCGAAACCCGGCTGATCAATTTTTCCACGTCGTCCACTTACGACGTTGAAACGATTTCGCACGTCGAAGATACCTCGCCGCTGCGGCCGAATGATTTTTATGGGTGGACCAAAAAACATGCCGAGGATTTGTTGGCGTATTATACGGAACGGCGCGGTCTTTCAACCTTAAACTTGCGCCTTGCGAACGCCGCCGGGTTTGGCGAGACAAATATTAAACTTCTGGGAACCATTTTGCAGCAGATTCACCAGGGCAAAACCACCGTGGAGCTGGGCAACCTGACTCCCCGCAGGGATTTTATTCATATCGATAATATTGCCTGGGTTGTCGAAAATTTCCTTATGCAGTGGCCCTTTACGCAAGGTTATGCGGATGCGGTTAATTTGGGGACGGGGTATGACTCGGTGTCGGTACAAGAATTATTCGATAAAATTGCAAACGTGTGGCCAAAACCGATAAAGGTGGTTAGCGTTGAGGAAAGAAAAAGGCTGCGCGACAGGGAACTGCTCTATGTCGATTCAAGTAAACTGTACCGTTTGTTGCCGGATTATCGTCCCCATCGGATCGACGAATGGCTGCCCGGGGTTGCGCTAGACCCCAGGTTGCGGATCAATGATCAACTGGAAAATACATTAATAAGAAAGTCCGCCAATGCCTTCGTATAATCCCTATCTATTGATCAGCGCCGACTATCCGCCCCATTTCATCGGTGGATCCAGAGTCTGGATGTATAATTTAATTGAAAATTGCCCTGAAAATTTTGATATATTGACCGTTTCGTTGCCGGAAGGAGAGACAGAGGCCTGCAGCCCAAGACATCGCATTTTTCGAAAAAAGTGGGTCATCAATTCGCTGGATCCCACTCGATTTCAACTCTTGCGAAATTATATAATGATCCCTCTTTGGCTCATTTTTCGATTTAGAAAAACACGATACCGGGCGGTCATGATTAATACCGGCGCCTTCGGAATCGGCTTGTTTTGTATGATCGGGAAGCTTTTTGGTATTCCCATAATCGGTGTTGCCAATGGGGAAGAGATTACATTGGCTCAGCATGCAAAAGGGTTTGGAGGATGGATTAAGCGCCTGATGCTGTATAAGGGGTACCCCCTTGCCAAGGGCTTTGTGGGCGTTTCTCAATTTTGTACCCGGTTGTTGGTGGGGTTGGGCGTTAACGAAAACACCATCGTGGTGATCCCTTCATGCGTAAACCCAAAAAAGAAATCCAAATTGTCCAAGAAAACGACTCCCGGATTTAATGTTCTGAGCGTCGGTCGTTTGGTTGAACGGAAGGGGTTTCATTCCCTTATCGAGGGCGCGCAGCTGTTGCGGAACGATATTCCCGGTCTAAAAGTGACTATTGTTGGGAGTGGGCCGATGGAACCCAAGTTAGACTCGTTAATCGAAAAATATCAGCTTCAAAATCATGTTGAAGTTAAAACCGACGTTAGCGATGAAGAACTTTCGAAGCTGTATGTAAACAGCGACGTGTTTGTATTGGCGCATATGGTGTTGCCCAACGGCGATACCGAAGGATGCCCAACGGTGTTTTCAGAGGCGGCGGGCGTCGGGTTGCCGATCATTGGCGGCACCGGAGCAGGGGCCGATACGGCCATTAACGAAGGGGTCAACGGATATATTGTAAATTCACGAGACATTCGCGAACTGTCGGAGCGGATTAAGTTCTTGCTGTTAAACCCGGATGTGGCAAATAAAATGGGCGAAGCCGGCATTAAGAAGGTGGCGGCGGATCACGACCCGGTAATTAACGGGCGCCGATTGGGCGAATTCTTAGGGAGATATAAATGAAAAAGGTGGATTGCGTCGTTGTAGGGTGCGGCTACGTCGGGTTTACGTTGGGATTGCACATGGCGACCAAGGGATTGCGTGTGGTCGGCGTCGATATCGACCAGGAAAAAATCCGAAATTTTAACCAAGGTGTGACCCATATTGTAGAGCCCGGCATTAACGACGCCTTGGGCGATGCGATTAAAAAGGGATTTATTTCGTTTCAAACAACCCCGCCCCAAGCAGCCTCCACTTGGATTATTGCAACCTCGTACATTCCGTCAAAACCCGAAATTTTTCTTTCTATTTTAGAATCGCTGCCGGCGTCTTCGGAGCCGCCGCTGTTTATGATTCGCGGCTCGATACCCGTTGGGTTCAGCTCAAGCCATGTTATTCCGTTGCTCGAAAAAAAATTTGGTGGGCGCATCGGAGAAAAATTTTACCTGGCCAGTTGCCCGGAAAGGACATTGTCCGGCGCCGCGCTCGAGGAGCTTTCAAGCCTACCACAGTTGGTAGGCGGCGATTCTCGATCCGTGGCAAAGGCGACCGAGCTTTTTGAAAAGGCCGGAATTGATTGCCTGCCGTTGCCAAGCCTGGAGGGCGGCGAGTTGGCGAAAGTGTTTGCAAACTATGCCCGGTTGGTTGAATTTAACCTTGCTAATTTCTTGGGGCTTTTGTGTCATCATTTTGGAATTTCGGAAGAATCGATGATTAAGCAACTGACGTCCGGTTACGGGCGATTGAATTTTCTCAAACGTCCGGGTCCGGGTGTGGGCGGTTTTTGTTTGCCCAAGGATTCTCTGGTGTTATACGACGGGTTAAAAGAAGAGTTTAATCGCTCCGGGTTTCCTCAGGAATTGATGGACTATCCCAAGCACCAATTTGAACTCAACGAAAAAGTGATTGACTATCATTCCAAGCGTGTCCGGGTATTAACTGAAAATTGCAAAAATATTTTGGCGTGCGGGGTGGCCTTTAAAGGGGTTCCCAGAACGGACGATACACGGGATTCCGTCGGATTAACCATTGTGCGGACATTAAAGGAAGCGGGTAAAAACGTAACGGTTCTTGATCTGGCGGTGAGCCCCGCAAAAATTGCGCAGTTGGGACTAAAGGGGATTTCATTGCCGGCGGATCTGGTTCAGTTTGATGCTATTTTGTTGTTGAACAACGATCCGGAATACAAAAACATCCTGTATTACAATCTCAGCAGCGCGGAATCCAAGCCGGTTAAACTATATGATCCGTGGCGGCTATTGGTAACGGGCAACGAGTCGATTTTTCAGGAGTCATTCTTCTATCAGTCTGTAAAAAATCATCTAGTCGAATGTGTGGTTTCCTAGGTAAAGCGGGTAGGGAAATTGACCGGCTAAGTCCGGATCAATTTTCCCACTTGAATAGCATCCTGCGTCATCGCGGACCGGACGATTTTCAGGAATTTTCGACTCCTGATTTTCAGTCCTTTTTTTGGCGGCTTTCCATTGTTGATCGCGTGAATGGAAAACAGCCGTTTTCAATCTCCGACGCGGGATTGACGATTCTGTTTAACGGAGAAATCTATAACTATCGGGAAATAAAAAAAGAATTGGTTCAGGACGGTTGCCGATTTACTACGGAGTCCGACACCGAGGTCGCGCTGGTGGCATACCAACGGTATGGACTGGATTGTTTTTCGATGTTTGAGGGGATGTATGCCATCTGTATTATTGACGCAATCAAAGGAACCGTTTTCCTGGCGCGTGACCGGCTGGGCGTTAAGCCGCTTTTCTTTACCGTGCGTCCGGGATGCTTAACATTTTGTTCGGAACAAAAAGCGTTGGTCGAGCTTGCCGGACACACGCCGTCCCTCGATGCGGAAGCGCTGAA
This sequence comes from uncultured Candidatus Marinamargulisbacteria bacterium, assembly GCA_964349635.1. Classification (GTDB taxonomy): domain Bacteria; phylum Margulisbacteria; class Marinamargulisbacteria; order SXXA01; family CAYGHZ01; genus CAYGHZ01. Next base: position 1,298 of record CAYGHZ010000144.1, on the reverse strand, counting down.
ACAGTACTGGTTGTTCCAAACGATAGTGGGCAACAGGACGATGTTTCGGGATATTCAGAAAGTGCCGCCGGGATTTGTTTTAGGCTTTGATCTTGCGTCCTCGCAGTTGAAGCTTGCCCGTAAAATTGAATCACGGAGCCGGATCCCGCAGTTTAAAACTTACGATGAGTATCGGGAATTTGCGCGCAGCACAATTTTAAAGCATAGCCGCTGGGCGTTGGATACGGATTTGCCAATTACGTTTCACTTGAGCGGAGGGATTGATTCCAATACGTTAATAGCGATTTGCAAACAGTTGCAGCCCGAACGAAAGATCCAATGCGTGTCGAGTGTTTTGGATGGCGAAGAACCGGATCCCGAAATCCCGTTTATTGAACAGTCGGCAAAATTTTTTGGCGCCGAATTGGAATCTATAAGGGTCACCGGAAAATCGTTTTTGAGCCATTTGGACGATGTGATTTTTTATTTGGATGAGCCCGTCGGCGATCCGGGCGTTGTGGCGCAATTTTTGGTGAATGAAGCCGTCTCAAAAAAATCAAAAATCGTGTTTGCAGGCCAAGGGTTTGACGAATTATTTTTTGGTTATGTGAGGGACCTGGCGGCCTACCTGATCGAGGCGGGGGAGGCAAATCCAAACAAATCCGTTTCGCAACGATTTCTCGTTGGTTGGGAAGGATTTATGAGGTCGCTATCAGAAAATGGCGGCGCGTCGCCCTCGTTGGCGTTGTTTCGAAAATTATGTCGATTCGACCCGTTCCAAACGACGCCGGGAATATCCCCGGATTTTATGAAAATGCTGCAGGGCGTTGCATTGGAAGAGTACGTTCGGTTAGAGGAAAAGAGCGCGTCGCTTCACGACTTTATTTTGAACGCCGAAACGCAGATCCAGTTGCCGTCGCTGCTGCATATGGAAGACCGCGCGTCGATGCGCTATTCGGTGGAATCGCGGGTTCCGTTTTGCGATGCCGAAATATTGGATTTGGCGCGAGCTACCCCGCTGGATTGGAAGTTTATCCATGGCCAGCCAAAAGGGATTATTCGCGACGTTTTTTCCGATTTGATTCCGCCGCACATCTTGGCTCGGACGCAAAAGGTCGGCCGGCCCATACCGTATCGCAAGTGGCTGGCGAATGAGCTTTCGTCCTTGGAGGACGATCGAGACCTGTTTCGAGACCTTACGGGTTTCGATATCTTGGCGTTCGCTCAACACCATCCGAACCCCTATGATCGGACGCTATGGGGACTTTTTTGCGTGTCGCGGTGGATGGCCTTATATAAGGTGACGGCGTAATAGTAAC
>CAYGHZ010000143.1:5330-5959 GCA_964349635.1 uncultured Candidatus Marinamargulisbacteria bacterium | reverse complement strand
TTGGTAAAGTAATTGAAATGATTTGTCAGAGTTCCGTCCAATATAAAATTATTTCAATCAATCTATCTCGAAGTATGCGGCTGCCAGTGGAATGCCGACGTCATTCTGGCCGAAAATAATGGAAAGCTGGTTATTTCAAAGCCCCCGGACGAATGGCGGGAGGAAATAGCACAAACCGCTATCCGGACAGCAAGGATGTGGTGATTGGCATCAACAATATCTTGTTGGCGTATACCGCGTATAAAGCTACTTAAAAAATATTTCGATTTTGGAGAAACCCCGTCGCGAAAAATCCTAGATCAATTCGCAAAAGAAATCGCTTATACGCTAACCCAAATCGCGGGTGTTTTGGAGTCGCGCCCGCCCGCGTGACGCCGTATCTGGAGTTCTATTTTCATCTTGATCTAAGCGCAATCGCCCAAATCATAAAGACAATTTACCCTGGAATTAAAGTCATCGCTCTAGGACAACACGCGCCGGGTCTAATGGCGTATCAAGCCAATGGCGGCGGCATCAAGTGCTCGGTGTTTCCGGCTGCTCGTTTGAAAGATCGTATCTGCTTCTTGAAAAAGCTGTGGGACGAGCGTCGTTGTCGGAAATAGAGCGGGCAGGGCTTATTCAGTTTTTTG
>CAYGHZ010000143.1:0-5320 GCA_964349635.1 uncultured Candidatus Marinamargulisbacteria bacterium | reverse complement strand
AAGCTAACACTTACCTATGACGAGGCCATGGCAGAATGCGCCGAAAAAGAGATACGCACCCTTTATTTCCCTGCGATCAAACAAGTCTATCTAACTCTTAAACAGGAAAATCGCGGAAATTATTTGGCAAGTAAAATCATCTCTTAATGAAGATATTCCGCTGCCGTACGTGTTTGACGTAGTCGATTACAATTCCATTTCCAACCCAGAATTTAAAGATCATATCGATAGAGTGGGGCAGAAGTTTTACCCATAAGTCGTAAGTGGTTGCCAATATTATTTACAAAAAATGCAATTTTTTACGAATAGTTTCGATATAATCATTAGAATGCTCCCAAAAATACTGGCCGCAAGGCCGCTTCCAACGATCACGTTCAATCCCGGTCCGCTCAATCGTTTACCCGGGGATTTGATCTATTTTTCATTGGGCTTTCTCGACACTGCGGGACTGCTTAATGTGATGGCCGCCCACAAATCCACCCGCCAAGCCTTAATCCAAACAGGCTTCCCCTACATCGAAGGCCTGTGGGCAAACGCCATTAAAAGCATAGACCACGTTCCCCCTGCGCATGCCAGCTACGACGACCTGCAAACGATCGTTCAAACGCTGGACTGGAATCGGCTTCGATCGATGTTGGCATTTTCTATGATCCATGATGGTTTAACCCTTCTGAACCTCTTACGAACAGGTCAGATTGTAAGTGGCGATTTTATGCACTGGGACCGCCTGCAGAACATCACCGGGTCTTATCGCGACAGTGGGACGTACAAGGCTGCTCTTGAATGGTTCTCAGAGCCAGTCACCCAGGTAGGCGCAAGGCGAATTTCCCGCTCCGTTCTGTTGCATGAATTTGCGATAGGCCCGGCGCCCAGGAGAATGTGTAAGATGTTTAGTTTTGAAGTTTATTCGTCTTGGGTGGAAATGCCCGACCTCAAGCGCCAGATACCGTTCGAAGAGCCAATAGTACAGAGCCTGCTCAGTGGCATTTCGGACTGGCGGCAGCGGGAAGTACTTAAATTGATTTACGATATTTTTGACAGCTTTCCCGTTATGCCACGTTCTTACCGGGCAATCGCAAGTACGTTGGGTGGGCTACAAATAAACGAGGCAAGAGACCCCGAGCCCCTGTCCCTTGAGCTGCAAGTCGGCGCGATAGCAAGATATTCCGCCTATGAGGAATTAAAAGGCATTTTTCAAAACTATACCGACAACCTACTGCGTATCGTCGAAGCGTGCGTTCCCCCGCCTGCCGCAGGCCGTCCCGATTGCTTTCACAATGCCATGGTGATACTCCTTAACATTTTTTCTCGACCCGAGGATTTGGAGAAGGTGGCCGCTCGGCCGGCTCTTCTGAATCAATTGGCTCAGTACACTGCCCGTCCTTCGGGAAGCTGTTCAGCAATGAGAGCCTTAGTTCATCTATCCCAGAATGATGTCATCGACAGATTTATTGCAACCAATCGGGAATTTTTGTCCGCCACGGAGGAGGTTCTAATGCTTTGTATTGCGATCAATAGCAGGCTGGATTACGCTCCGATATTTTACAGTCCTCACTTCTCTTTAGAGTCAAAGAAAGTATTGATGCTGATGATTCTTAGAATTGCCGCAGACGGAAATCAGGAAAATTTGTATCGCGCGTTAGAAAAAAAACCAGATCTTAAACAACTGATGATTTGCGAACTGGACAGGGTAGGGCATTTCCTTCAAAACACACGGTTGCCAGACCACATCCGCGCAAATTTAGAAATACTGGCTAAACTGGGTGGCAAAATCGAAAATAAGGTATTACAGATTTTAGCGCGGGACGCTGTGCGATCCGAAGCAAAGCAGCCGCATATCCGAAAAGCCCCCGACGGCAAAGAAGAGGCTGAAGACCAAAATCCCGCCAGGCGCCAAAAGACCGGATGAGGGAAGGGGAGGCAGCCAAAAAGGTCTTCAAGAATTTATGGCAACGCTTTAGAATTCCCCCACCAACACCTCCCACGCCTCCACGTTTCTAAGGCGGGTCGAAAACGAAATCGCAATCTGCGTCACCGGCTTATCGGCAAATTTCCGGGCGTAGTCCTTCTCTCGAAGCTGCCGAACCGCCGCATCGATGGGCAGGTCCAATTTGAATTCAAAAATATAAATCCGGTTTTTTAATTCAATCACCGCATCGACGCGTCCCACGTTCGTGCGTTCTTCGGCCTGAATCTGCACGCCCAACAACTTAAAAATAAGATAAAAAATCTGGATGTCGTAGGGGATGCCGGCATAAAAGGCCTGAAGCTGAGCAAAGAAAGACGCCATATCGTCTTTGATTAAGCTTCTTTTTAGAGAAAGCAGGGTTTCATCCACATCGGTAATGGCCCGCGATCCAAAGGTTTTTAGGAGTTGTTTTAAAAAAGACTGTTCGACTTCAAAATTGGGATACCCCAGAAAATAGGTGTTGTCTTCGGGATTATATTTAGAAATCGTCAGGTATCCCGTTTGGAACAGCAAGGCCAACGGATTAAGATCGTCGATGTCATAACTTGAAAAAGAATCGGACGTAATTTCCATTGCGTCGAGCGAAGCAACGTCATAATTCCTTATGATCTAATAAACTAGGATCGGAAATAAACCCTTGAAAAGAGTTTTCAAGTTCGGACTGAGTATATCCCAAGAGCGCGGGGTAACGAGCATCCATGGTCAAATCGCTCAAATGATTCAATTCCGAAAAAATCGAGACTTTCGAAAACTTGCTCACTCCGGTCAAAAGCAAAAATCGAATCATATGGCCCTGGCTTTTTAATATGCCATAAAAGCTGCGCAACAGTTGGCGATAATCGGCGGCGCCGTCCTTGGTCAGATGATCGATAACCAGAGCGAGCGCGATTAGTATTTAATTGTGCATAAAAAATGTTTACTCCCACCCCCAACCGGGCATAACTCCCCTAAAAAGGAGGGTTTCAAATGGCAAAGAAAGAAATTTCCAGCGCCAACGCCTACTCGATGAAAAAAGGTCACACGGAAACGACCACCCTGGCGCCTGAGCCCGTCGAAGGCGCAGAACCGCCAAAACGCAAACGCGTCGAAGAAGTCTTCCACTCTTTTCTTTATCCCTATCATTTGGCGCTCAAGCCGTCACAGACGGACGCAGAGGCCAAAGCGCTTCGCCAATTACGAGAGATGTTTATCGACACATTCAAAATGTTGTATCAGCGTTTTGGAAAAGATAAGATCGAAAAAGTCGGTGGTATCAATTGGGAAGGCAAGGGCGGCCGGTTCATCGTGAAGGTGAATAGCGTTCGCGAACATGTGATCCAAAAGAACGAGGGCGGACATATCGCCTGGAGCCTGGTTTGCGACTTGGATAACCCGACCGACATTAAGATAACATCAAAAACGGGCCATACCAGCGAGATCGGAATCGCCCATCTTCAGGAGCTTGTGGCGGCGGTGTGAAGCCGGATCTCTGCAACCGATCGCAGTGAAAATTCGATAATAGTTATAATAATTTTCCTGCTGATCCATGACAAAATCAAAAATAATTTCCTGTCTCCCCAAACATGAGCCTATTTTCCGGGCTATCGATGTTATTTTGACACGAACAACCTCCGAAAGTAGGACGCGAGCCTTTCGAAGTTCAGATTTTGCCGAAAGACTTCGCAGAACCTTTCCCGATCCGCGGCATCGATTAGCGTATACGAGCGCGTTGTTGATCAATCAATTGGCTTACCATGGATACACCGACGGCCTAACTGAGCCAAATCAATTGCTTCAAATTAGCGAATATCCCCATGCTTTGGACGAGAAGGCCTCGTTGAGTTGCTTCGAATTTGTGGTCTATGCCGCTCATTTGGCGGGCGATATCGACGAGGATCATTTGCGTGCATTTCCAAAATCAGGCAACTTCGAAAAAGTCTGCCAGATTTTGTCAAAAAAAGGAAAAGGAATCGTGGGCTGGCCAGCTAACAACCCTGATCCCGGCACCCTCATTTTTCTGGGATGCAACAAAACCCGGAAACCAGTGCATGTTGGTATCTATTTGGATCACAAACGGATTATTCACCTGTGGGACAAAGTGGTCGGCGGTCAACGCGTCAACTCCGTCTCCATAATTTCGCTAGCCGGATTTTTTAGTTTCCAACAGGATCCCTTTATACGCTTTGCCGATCCCGGCTGGATGGACATGAAGTCCTTCGAGGAAGGATTTGGCGATGCTCTTAAAACGAACAAAAATTGCAATTTATAACAAAATGTAACGATAAATAATTCAGATTACCATGGTTTAAAGGAGCCTATCGTGAAAATATTTTCTTGCAACCATAAGGTGGTTGCCATGTCTGCGCTGTGCTTAGCAGGCATTTGCGTTCGTCAAAATGAGACCATTGACATGGTCAGCAAGACGATCGACCCTCGGCTCACTGCCCATTTCGTAAAAAAGGAGCTGCTCAGGCGGGTAGACGGACAGCCAGAAAAATTCAAGGTGCACGCGCAGGTCTCCGTGCAAGGGGTTTACGAGATGGTTGTAGAGGCGCGAAAATTGCCGTTTCATCCTTCGGATCAGGAAATTTTGCGACTATTGCGATCCGTATTAAAAGATCCGCTGGGAGAGAAAATTAACAATTTTTTAACCTGTGATCCGGCGGCCCAAGACAATCCGGAAACGACATCTCGGTTTTTAGATCAGGTGTTAGCGGATCTAACCGGAGTTCCAAGTCCAAGGCGTTTAGTCAATTTCGGCCCTAACAATATTTATCCGCTTGATAAAAAATCTAAAAAAAATCGAAGGTTTTCAGAAAAAGATGACGCTTACCTGAAGAAGTTAGGTTCAAAATGTGCTGATCTATCAAAGTTGGGCCTTAACGATGCATTCGTGTTTTTCAAGATTATCGATAGAACGCACTCCGACCCGACTCTAAGCGTCCGCAACCTTTGGTGCACATGGAGCCGCAGAGAGGATTTCCCGAATCTATTGGCGAGATTCACCGATGCGGTTTTAAGCGAAAATAGATTTTCCTCGGTACGCCTGCTTCTCCAAATATATTCAAAAATAAGAGCATCGAAAGACATCGCCAAAGCCTATTTGACAGCAAATCCCGAGATAACCGATTTTAAACAGGCGAGCGAAGCCCTTCAATTAGCCCGAAATTGCGTTTTCCCCAAATCCGACAAGCGGCAAAAACTCGAGATATCACCGCAAAAGGACATGGAGGAAATGCCTGCGCTTGAGGCAGTTCCAGTTCTTCCTGCCCCGGATCCGCTGCCGGCCTTAAGAGATCAATTTGAGCATCTCGTGCAGCAGGCTGCGGAAAAAAAGCTTGCGGAAGAAGAGGCATCAATTGACCAATCGTT
>CAYGHZ010000142.1:0-6219 GCA_964349635.1 uncultured Candidatus Marinamargulisbacteria bacterium | reverse complement strand
ATCGAAAAACAGTTCTCTCATCTAAAACCGGTCAAAAACGACTACGATCCGTTTGCGAAAATCGATCAGCCAACGCACAACGCCAAATATCAATGGCAAGCGCCGATTCCTCAAGACGTGTCCGCCATTTTCATCGGCTACGATTCGATCGGGTTTAACGAAACCGAAGAAAATCTAAAACTAGATTTGGTCGATTCCGTTCTGTCCGGCCTCAATTACCCCGGCGGACGCCTCCACAATATTTTGCGCGATAAAGGGTTTGTGTATATGGTTCATGGCACCAATCAGCCCGGAATGGAAAACGGGATGTTTTTGATTTATGCCCTCACCAGTCCGGACAAAGTGGCCCAGGTCAAAGAAATTATCTTGAATCAAATTCACGACATCCAAGAAACCCCTATTTCTGATGAAGAGTTTTTACAGGCCATGGCGCAGCTCAATTTTTATTATCGCGATCGCACTGCATCGCTCGACTCCATCTCTGTAATCTCGGCCACCGACGAGCTATATGGCCGAGGCCACGATTTCTACACCAAGATGGATCCCTTTATTGCCAAACTTACCAAGCGCGACGTTCAAGATGCGGCCAGGAAATATCTAAAACATCCACAGATTTTGATTATTCAGAAGAAGTAAAAAGAACATAAACTATCGATTCAATTATTTCCTGCTCCTAATTCGATAATTAATTGTAAATAAATATACAATTATTAAAATTAGGAGTCATCGAATGAACCATAAAAAAATCCTTGCCCTGCCGGATCAAGACGGCATTCTACTCAATCTAATCGAAGCGGCCCAAATGCTGGAAGGCGCTGCCTTGGAGCGGGTTCTGAATGCTGCGTTTCAAGGTAGAAAATGGGATCTGGCCGGTGTCAGGACGTGTATAGGAATCACTAGCGCAAAGCTTAAGATGGCGGAATGCCTGGTCAGCGCAATTGGGCTAGCCGGGCTGGATTCTGATGAGATGTTGAAGTGCGCAGACGAGGTCAAGCAGTCCGGAGACCAGTATCATTTAAGACAATCCTTGCAGGCCGCGCTGGGAAGTGGCGGATTGGATGTCGAAGGCATTAGAACATGTTTGTTAAGAATCAATGAGGAATTTGGTGACCAGGAGATGTTCCGTATTGCGAAGAGCGCCATACAAAGCGGCAATCTCGAGGCAAAGAGCATCGAAGCGTGTTTAGCGACGCCGATCGGGGTAGTTGAGCTCGCTCTCAGTAAAGGAGAGTATGTTCTCAGGGCTACGACGGGCAGCCGAATCGAATTACTCCTTGCCGCCATAGAGACCGGAAAATTGGATGCTGAGGTTATGCGATTATGTGTATCTAATCTCCGGGAGATTTCGCCAAGGGAGGTAGGTCGCGCCCTTCAGCGGGCAATAGAGAGTGGGAATTTGGACGCATCCGGGATCCGGCGATATGTGAACGAAGCCTGCCAAAAAATTAACGGAGAGCTTCTAGGTTGGGTGCTTGTTGCGGCAACCGGAAGTAAAAGATCGGGCCCTGTTGAAATCCTGGAATATCTGAGGATCGCCCATCGGGTCCGTTACGACACCTGTATAGACCATGATTGTCTCCCGCAGGTTCTTATCGCGGCAATAGGAAGCGGGAAACTAGGTCCTGCGGAGACCCATAGGCAAGTGGACATGGCCCGCCAAAAACTCAATAGCTCCGATAGATTCTGGGTGTATAAAAGGGCGCTGCTAATGGGACAGTGTCAGGCTTCGGTACTTAGAGAATGGATGCGGAATGATCGACTAGTTTTCTACGGCAGCCAGCGCCTTGATCTTCTCAATTTCGCCGTAGCCGGCGGGGTAATCAAACATGAAGACGTCCCGAAATTTTAATAATTCAGTTGAGACTTACATAATCAGGTAGGCGCGGGGCTATTTTTTTCATTCGTTTTAGTAGGCATCGCCGGTAAGCCGGATATTTTTTCCTTGGCAACTGCGGCTAACAGGGTAATTCCAAACCCGGCGGCCCCCAAGGAAATCATTCCGCACGATCCCAGATAGGCGGTCATAACGACGTTGGATGCCAACTCTTTCCGAGCGGCTTGGTGGCGCGGTGCTTGAGACGATAGCTGACGCGCCAGTGGAGCGCACCTAAAAACGGCTCGGCCTATTGCTGGTAACATATCATACCCTCCATCAATTTTTTTAAAGTGAGATTGCAAACCCTCGGCCTAAAGTCTTTCCGGGCAATAAAAAAACCACACCCCGGCAAAATGCGGTCTTCATTCAAAAAATTGCTAAGGGGATAATTGCGGCAAAACGAAGGGCGCGTTTCATATTTACTGCAATGATTGTCCTTCGTTAAGCAACTGCATTGATAGTGATCAATCTTTTTTCGAGATGACAAAACTGGAAGAAATCGCTGATAAATTGGATTTTTTTGTACGGCTTTTTGAAATTGACTTGGCGTGTTTAATGCTTGGCCTTCCTTATAGATCATCAGCGTTTTGCAACAATTGCCGGAATGTTTGCATTTCCCGGCCACATAAAAAAGCTCGCATTTAATTAAATCCCAAAGCCATTTTTGTAAGCGCCTATTTTTCAAAAATTGATCGTTCAGGCGAAACACAAAATAGAGGCCATAAAAGGCAATCGGATTCGATTTTGAAGAATAATAAAACAAGGGCTCTGCCATAATGCAATTATACCGCGACAAAAACGATAATTAATTATGCATTCATACATAAAATGTAAGATTATTGGATATGTCGACCGTTCCCATAGATTCCGGCAATCCTCCAAAAGAAAAATTCCCGGCGGATCACGCAAGTTTCCTCCTTCCAGTTCACTTCTGGGATGTTATCGAGTTCCTGCATATTTTCTCGAACCATTGCCTAGCGCTCCGTTAGTTCCGCGATCACCCCGCCTTAACTTTGTTCAGGCTCCGTTACGTCGACATCGCCAGCTCCCTGCGTTAGAAACGCCGAAAAAAAGTGAATCGTCTCCTCACCCCGAACTTGTCTACCGACCCGCAGATATTAATGATTTAAAAGCCGCTCTGCTCGCCACGTATTGTCCGCCACCACCGCCGACGCCTCGAATTAGCCAAGGCGATCCTGCTTTTCTGGGTGTGCTGCTTGCGGACGGCGTTCGGGCCATGGCGCACGATTTGCGCGGAGGTGGATTGGAATGCGCGGCCCTGTCGCTAGGTGAGTTGAAATTAGAAGCCGTGACCAAAAAAATAGATAACGCCGTCGAAATCGGTAAGCAGGCCGATGCGACACGAGTCCGGTTGGAAGCGATCGTGGCGGATTTTAATCTGCTGATCCGAAGAATTGCGCTACTCAATCCCGAAGAGCGCACTCAAAACCACCTGGCGATCAAGCAACAATGTCTGGGATTCCAGGAAAGAATGGAACGCGCCGTTCGGTCGTCGGAGTCTGTTTTTTCGAGCATGAGCCCGTCGTTTGCGACTTCCATTGCCTTGGCCAGAAAATCCTTTCCCAGGCTGCTTGGCGCCGAGCCCATGGAACCCAAGATTGCGCCGGTAAATTTCCCGGCCCTAATGCAATCGTTGGTGCGTCCCGGAGTTACCCTTTCTTCGGACCGACCCAAAGATCCCTCCCCGTCGATCCATTTTTCCGAAGCCCCAACGGATATGGACACGGACGGCGTTTTTGTTGCGCACGCCGCGCTCAATTTAATTCTCAATGCCAAGGATCACGCAAAATCCGATGTGCGTCTAACCTCGTTTTTGGCCGAGGCCCCCGGCCATCGGGTGGCGGTTGTCGGTGTCTGCAATCAAGGCGCAGGTATGACCGAATCCGCCCTACAAAACAGTTCCTTTACGCCAAACACAAAAACGCGTCGCCTATTGTCGAGTACCGACGTTAAGCACCACGGCCTGGGAACAGGAAACGCGTCGACAAATATTCAAGCCATCAACAGAATGATTGACCCGGCGGCAAAAGACCCCTACTGCGCTCTGGGAGTTGCGGCAGTGACGGCGGCTTCCGCCAGCGATCCTGCGTTAAGCACCTTGCCCGATGGGCCATTGACCCAGCCGCTGATCGATTTTGCAAAATCCCAGTTTGGCCCGAGCGGAACGATGGCGTACATGATGCTGGTCACACGACCGGTCGCCGCAGCGCTACCGCGTCCGGTTGCCGTACCTAAGGGCGACGCCGCGCGCGCCAAAGAAATCGGAGCCAACAAGGCATTGGTAAAGGCTCATTTTGAAAAAATAAATCAGGAACGGACCAAGGCAGGAAAACCAGGACTAAGAGTATTGGTGGTGGAGGACATGGAGATTAATCAAAAGATTGCAACCAGAACGCTGGCAGCGGTAGGTCTCCAGGTTCAGATTGCCGGTACGGGTCGGGATGCTGTAAAGATGGTTCAGAGCTCGACCGCCGAGCCCTTCGATTGCGTGTTTATGGATAACCTAATGCCCGGAGAATTAACCGGGTTTAGGACCTCAGAAGAGCTGCGAGATGTCTGCCGATATTCCGGCCCGATATTCCTTAATTCCGCTGACCCGTTGACGGTCGCGATTTCCTCAAAAGGAATGAACGGCGAGCTTCCAAAGCCTCTCGTGGCAGCCGATGTGTACGCGATGCTGATAACCTGGCTAGGCGTATAAAAGAAGAGGCCTGCCAACTCTTACTGGGGGGAGTGCGAGTTAGCAGGCCGGGTGGCGGCTGGAAGACCAAAACGGGAGAGGTCTACATCTTTTTTATCTGGTTGTTAATCATCGCCATGGCGCCTTCTATCACTAAATTGGCGATGGAAATGTCTCTGTTGCTTGGATGTTGCAATTTTACTTGTTTATCCACCAAATTCCATGTGGCTAGATATTCTTGCTTAACCATCGGATGTTCAACTGTGGCTCTCATTGTGCTACACCTCCCTTATCCGCCTAATAATGTGACTAGAATCAGGCTGGCGTAAACACAAAATATCATCACGGTAAACCATGTCGATTTCATGTTAAGCCCTCCTTCTTTTACAGAGGTTATACAGTCGAGGGCGGCAAAATGTTCCCTAGCGCAGCAACTTCTTAATCAGAGGGTCGCTATTTTTTTCGTATAGCTGCTTCAGCGTTGTCTGTGCTTCCTCATTTCGATGAAGCTGCAGGAGATCATAAGAAAGCAAATAATACGCTTCCAGGAGGTCAGGATCGCGTTCTATGGCGGCCTTAAAGTAAGAGACAGCTGTTTCGTAGAGCTGCCGGTGGTGATACAGGTTCCCCAGCTCAAAGCTAATCCGAGCCGATTCAGGATCAAATAACTGCACTCTCAGCAGCCTTTTTTCGGCCAAATCGTAATGGCCCTGATCCGTCGCCTCCTTGGCGGTCTCAAACAGGTAATCTTCCCTGAAATACGAAGCCGGATCGCGGGTGGTTAGGCCTTCGGGCTCCCAGATCAAGGCGATGGAAAACGAGGTGTCGGAAATGGTTTGTGCGGGGTCTTTGGAGGTCTGTGAGACATAACTGAAGCCGGTCCATAGCTCCCATTCGCTCCACAGGTCGTGAAGGTTGCCTAGCTGGATGGTGTGCCTGGGATTTTCCCTAAACCAATAGCTGTAGTCTATAAAGAAAGGATCCACTATCCACAACAGTTGATATTTCTGTTCCGCTAGGCTGTTGTAGCTCAGTCCGAGGCTCACGGGTGCGCTTAAAAAGAGCCGAACAAAGCCGGTGGTGATAGCGCTTTGGGTGGGATCAAGGTAGACATGAAAACCGGTGTCAAGCTGTGGCGTAAACAAATATTCCGAATAGAGCGAGAGGCTGGGAAACGATAGCGACGACTGATCGCTTACGGTTGGATAGGTCTGGGTATAGGTGAGCGCGGCTTCACTGAAAAAGTCCGGGGTCACATAACGATTGCTGATAATGGACGTGCTGGCCTTGAATCCCTGGAACAGCAGCGGAGAATGGGCGCTTCGGTATTCTAGCCAAAAAGAAGGCCCCAAATCGGCATATACAACCCCAGCGCCGATGAGAAACAGCAACACTAACGTGGCTATTTTTCCGATTTTCGATGCCCTTCCGACGTTTTTTTCTCGATTCGCTTTTCAATCTCGTTTAGTCGCTGTTGCTGTTTTTCGGTCAAAACGCGTTTGACTTCCATCCGGTGATGAACGCGCTGTTCCAATTTTTTGCTTCGAAGGTCGTTGATTTTGGTCACCAATTGCTTGGTTTTGTCACGATCCGGGTTGGGTTTGGCCATTTCGGCCTTTAGTTCTTTTGATCGATCCTGCAA
>CAYGHZ010000141.1:4712-6262 GCA_964349635.1 uncultured Candidatus Marinamargulisbacteria bacterium | reverse complement strand
GTACGCGCCAACGAATTGGACGTGATGATCCGCCTGGCCGGAAAATTTACGATTCTCGGAGCCGCCGACGACTTGCCGCCTCGATTAAAACCGTTATGGTGGAAATTTGAACAAGAACCCCTACGCCCGTTGTCGGACGAAGCCGTCAAGGACTTGATAAGAGAACTAACCAAAGGCATGTCCATCGCCGACCCGGAAAGCTTGGAAACGCGCTTGCTCACCCAATCCAACGGTTTTCCCGTCGCGATCGTAGATATGATCGGAAAGCTCAACACCCGAAACGTAGTGAGCAAGGACGCCGTCGACGAGCTGCATCATGACGCCGGAACCCGGTATCGCTCTTGGGAGTGGATCATTATTGTGATGTGGGCCGCGCTGGTCGCCTTCCGGTTTGCCGCGTTAGGCACACATAATTTCGAAGGCTATATTTTGGCCGGCATCGGAGCCGCCGTCTTCGGCGTTCTCAAATACGCAATGGCGAGGGCCCGTTAACATGCTGGCGCCTACCCATTCGGTTTTTGGCCTATTTCTCACTCTGATTGTCCTAGCCGTCTTCGGCGTCCCGGCCAGTCTACACTGGACAGTAATGGCCTGCGCAATCCTAGGCTCATTAGCGCCCGACATCGATCACCCACGCTCAACCATCGGCCGCATCTTCTCCTTCATCTCCCGCCCCCTCAACCAAAAATTCGGCCACCGCAGCATCACCCACTCCCTACTAGGCTGGGCCGCCGCCACCCTCCCGCTTCTAATAAGTCCCCTCCTTGGAGGGGTGGCCGAAGGCCGGGGTGGGTTGCTCCGCTGTGCCACCGCCTTCTCCCTAGGCTACCTCTCCCATCTAATCCTAGACATGCTCACCCCCCGCGGCGTCCAACTCTTCTGGCCCGAAAACGTCCGCGACGTCATCTTCAAAAACCCCAAATTCCGCCCGGAAACCGGATCCAAAACCGAATGGTGGATCTTCGGGCTACTATTAATATTACTGATCCCGGCATTTCCACTCTCCAAACACGGCCTCAGCAGCTCCTTCCGCTGGATATTGGCAACGCCCGAATCCGCCATCGAAGAATTCAAGACCGCCAAGACCAAGACATTCATCCATTTTTCCGGGATCCTCAATTCGTCTCATGAGCCGATAGAAGGCCAAGCCGAAATTTTAGAAACGCAAAACAACGTGCTAATCATTCTATTCAAAGGCAAAGTCTATTCCATCTCCCAATCCGGAAACCCCGACATCCTCGCCAAAAAAGTCCGCGCCGAAAAAACCAACCTCCCAATCCAAATCGAACACAAAACATTCAAAAACCGATCCCGCCAAGACCTATTATCAAAAATCCCAACCGATGCCCTAATCTCCGGGACAATCCACCTCCCAAACAATTTCTCCGTACAGACAGGTCTCAGACCTGTCTCAATACAACAAATCAACTCCGATCTCCATCTCGCTTTCGCAACAAAATCCGACCTAGAATCCCTCTCCTGGGACGAATCCTTCGACCGAATGAAACGCCAAGACGCACTAGAACTAAAAAAACTAAAACGCGAAGCGC
>CAYGHZ010000141.1:0-4702 GCA_964349635.1 uncultured Candidatus Marinamargulisbacteria bacterium | reverse complement strand
GCTGCAACGGAGCTTTGGCGGCTTCTTTGGCGGCGGCCCAAATGTCGGCGGCGCCGGGGTGCCCCCGTTGTACTGGATCGGCGCGCTGGTCATCGCCATCGGGCTGATCCTGTTTGATATCACCCACATCCTCGACGTAAAAGGCCTAACGGCAGAAGGCGCGGCCCTCTATCTGGACGCCAACGAAAAGCAACTGCGCGCCGAAAAAAAACTAGACCTCCAAATCCGGCTGGAAGAAACCCAATTCGCAATCGAAACCCTACAATCAAAAATCAAAAAAACCGCCTTCACCTTTTCCGGCGGCGTCACCATTAGGCACTGCAACTAGCTCCAAAAAATTTCGATAACTTCTTAAACCACTTCCTCAAAGGACCCTTCAATGAAAAAAATTATCGCTTGTCGAGAAACGACGAGTGCTATTCCTCCGCAGGTATTAAGTTACGCCAGCGGATTAGCCGGACTGTTTTTATATTCTTACTCTTCAGGTGTTAAATTCCATTATTTTGATCATTTACTTATGGGAGCTGGCGGAGGCGCTTTACTTGACTTCGCCCTGTTCAGACACCTGCCTGTTGTAGAGCGGATCCCCCAAACCTTCTTTCTATCCTGCGGAGCAGCCGTAACCATGATGGGGGCGCAATTTACGAGCGAGCCCTATAGTCCCGGTTGGACCGGGGCCGGCGCTTTAGGATATCTTGTTTCCAAAATTTTATTACGGCTCCCCTCGATGATGAATCCTCCCTCAGCACAAGACGTTATAGAGGACGAAGCCGAACTCGAAAGAGTACTCAACCGTCAGAATCAATTGAATGATCTTATTTCGCCATTGCGCGACGTATTTGGTCTTCAATGGACGCATGAAGAAGACAGTTCAAGACTTGACTTCTCTCCCGAAGCGCCTTTGAAGACCGCCGGCGGAATCAGATTCAGCCCTCACGATATTTACGTGCTGCTTCGTCACCAACTAAGTGTCCAGTTCTATGGCCGCTCAATAATCATCTGGCCGGATACCGAAATTCCCGAAGGCGCATCGGCGAAGGCCCTTAACACCGTGCTTTCAAAAAGAATTCAGCAATTAGAAAACAACGAACAATTGTTTCGAGAAAATGTCGATCAACTGACCGATCGGATCGCAGCTCTGACAAAATCAAATGTGGCGGTGCAAACACATTTTGAGCCAAAAGAAATCAATGCCGATCACGTCGAAAGAGTATGTAAATTAAGCATAAATCCGGAAGAAACGCAGCGATTTCTCGGACTGGTAATGCAATACAATCAGTCGGTTGATCATTACTCTAGGCTAATCCAAACCACACCGGTCTCTAGAGAAATAAATTACGTCGGCGAATTACGCGATCTTCAGTCAAAAGCAGCGTCGGTAGACGCATTTAAGATATTGACAGAGCCGTTGAGGGAAAAGCTGCGAGTTGCGGAACGTGCAATCGCAGACTATCCAACACAAATTCAGGATCTAGAAAAAAAGATTAGAAAAATAAAAAATGACCTGGAAGCATTCGCAAAAAGTATTGGGGACGCCAAACGAAACCTGGAACAAAAGAAAAAAGACGCTGCCCTACAGGCTTTTATGGCTGCTCAGCCTACTAATCACATGGTGTCGCCTGCGCCTGTAACTCAACCGAATCGCGGAGAATTTGAAAAAAAGCATTCACGGTTTTTATTTACCTTGGCGGCCGCGCAGCAAAAATTGGATTCTGTATTCGACGCAAAACTGGATCGAACGCGGATCGCCGGCAACGATCACCCGCAAGCAAAAGCGCTATGCGTCCTGGATGATATGGTAAGGGACGTCGAACGTCTCAAAAAAGAAGCGATCGTTCTGAGCAAAGCTACGGAACTTCAAGCCTACCAATTTGAGAAATTTAACCTTTGCGCCGAGACCTTGGAATCAAAGGCAAACGCGTTGATGGAAGCGTTGGAAGCGATCGACACCCATCAAGTCGCGGCGCTTTTGTTGCACCGGAATCGGCCTTCTTTTGTGCCCAGAGCCTGTGGCTTGCCCACCAAACAGGTAGAATTATCGCTAACCGATGGAACGCCATTCCGACCCGACGTCCGGCTGCCCAATACAGCCGCATCTTCATCCGCATTTTCGTCGCGCGTTCCCCTTGCAGGAGCCGCGCAAGTGGTCAGAGACAATCTGGATCGGCTGCAAACGGCGATAACTATCAAAAAAGAAAACGCCGAGTGGATAACCGACGGAATGATCCGTGATGTAATTTTATATTCGCTGTTGCGCGTGGGTCACAGTCTGGACGCAAAACATCTAAGAACCGCGGCGTTGGAAAATCCGGTGGTGGTCAATACGCTGGATTTAAAATCATTGAGAACCTACGTTGCCGAAATGAAGGGGGATCAATTGCCGGAATTACCGTTGGCCAACCGGGCTTCAGACGGACAAACATCCCGAGAACTCTGGTTAACGGCGCTCAGAGGTAGAAGAGACTTGCTTCGATCCTGTCAGATTGCCATTCTGCAGTTGCGCCAAAAAGCCGACGATCAAAAAAATCCAGGCGATTATTTGGTCGACACTCATCCCTGGCTATTTGAGGCCATGAAAATGGCGTTGGCCGTGATTGGCATGGCCTATCGAGAATTGCTGGATGGAAATGAGCCGATGCGTCAGCGCATCGAAAAGATATTTGAAGCTTTTCCGGAACTTTGGGATCGGCGACCCAAAAAGATAGTGCCCGACGCGGAGGGACAGCCCAAAGAAATTCAGTCTTCAACGGGCCAACCGATGGTTTTATCGATTCGGGACACCGTCGCACACTATGTGCCGGATCGGGAAACTGCAATGAAGGTCACTCGCGATGACATCCCCAATGGGATAATCAAAGAAATCGTCATGAATCCAGCTATTTTGGATACGCTCGATCAAATGATAAGCTTATTTTCTATACCCTACAGAAGAGGATAAACATGACAAAATTTTTACCGGCTCTTTTTGTTTTCGCTCTCGCTCTATCAGCCTGTACCAACTCCAATCCAAAAAACGAAATCCTGATCGGCGAATACGCCTCGCTCACCGGAACCACGGCGTCTTATGGTCAATCCAGCCATAAAGGCTTGGCCATGGCCATCGAAGAAATCAATGCGAAGGGTGGGGTATTGGGCAAAAAAATCCGTCTTATAACAGAAGACGATCAATCCAAACCCGAAGAAGCCGCTTCAGCTGTTACTAAGCTAATTAATCGCGACAAAGTCAAAGCCATTATCGGCGAATTTTCGTCATCCAAAAGCCTGGCTGCTGCTCCCATCTGCCAATTCGCAAAAATCCCAATGTTAAGCCCCGGCTCCACCAACCCGGACGTCACCAAAAAAGGCGACTACATTTTCCGCAATTGTTTTATCGATCCGTTTCAGGGCGAAGTACTGGCGAAGTTTGCCTACAACTCGCTCCATATTAAGCGAGTCGCCATCTTAACCGACGTCAAAAATGATTACAGCGTCGGCCTCACTCAGTTCTTTATCGATACGTTTAAAGCACTGGGAGGAACGGTAATTGTCGAACAAGCCTACAGCGAAGGAGACACCGATTTCAAAGCCCAACTCACAGCCATCAAATCCAAAAAACCGGAAGCCATATTTTTGCCCGGATATTACACGGAAGCCGCGTTAATTATGCGTCAGGCGCGGGAACTTAACATCATGCTTCCTTTTATCGGAGGCGACGGTTGGGATTCGGCCAAGTTATTTGAAATTGGCGGCGATGCGATCAACGGAAGTTTTTATAGCAATCATTACAGCTCGGACAATACTGACCCAATCGTTCAAAACTTTGTGCAAGCCTATAAAGCAAAATATAACCAAGTACCCGATGCGATCGCTGCGTTAGGGTATGATTCCGGCAAAATGCTGGCTGATGCGATCACCCGCGCCGGAAGCGACGAACCGGAAAAAATAAAAATGGCGTTAGCGTCGACAAAAGATCTTCAGGGAGTTACCGGAAAAATCACTATCAACCAAGACCGCAATGCGATCAAACCCGCCGTGATTCTGGCGATTCGCGACGGTAAATTAGAGTTTAAGGAATCGGTAGCGCCCTAAGAATTATTTCACTTTCTTAATCGTAAACGTACTCCCATTTGCTAACGTTGCCATCGTGCTAGTACCGCTCAATCGCTGAGCTTCCAGCTGGATCTGGGCGCCGGAGGCGGGAGCATCCAGAGTCGTCGTAATAACTGTGGTAAAATTTCCGCCTGTCGTAGGATGCTCGGAGTAGGAGCGGGTTCCGCCAATTTCCGAAAATCCGCTCCCGGTATTCATCGTCAACCGAAATTCGCACGAACTCGCCAAAAGTACGCTTGAAACCTGAATCGATACCCTTGCTATAACTTCGTACCGAGTACCCGATCCTCCATTGACAATGGTAACAGCCGAAGTCCCCGTCGTATGCGTAAACTCCGAATCTAAAATTCGATTGGTATCCCATGTCAAAGCGGTAAACGCGGAATTATTTACGGTTTGTGAAGTCGTGTCATAAAATTCCGCCCGAACATCGATTCCGGAAATAGTGCCCCCGGTAATGGCCACATTGCTGGCCGCTTGTGTGGCGATGGTGCCCAATCCCAATGTCGTTCGCGCCGTTGAGGCGCTGGTATCATCAATCAGGGTTCTCCCGTAGCTGGAAAGATCGGTCGTCGCATAGGTATTGGAAGCTGTTGTATAAATCATCTTATCG
>CAYGHZ010000140.1:0-6337 GCA_964349635.1 uncultured Candidatus Marinamargulisbacteria bacterium | reverse complement strand
GCCGTGCGAGCTTGTTGATGACCGGTACGACGTCTTCGCCGCCCTTAACCGGCAGGGTGCCGCCGGTGACGAAGCAGTTCTGTACATCGACCACGACAAGCGCGCTGTCCCTGCCGGGTTTGACCGGGCCGGCGGCGATCCAATTCCAATTGAATATCGGCTTCTTGCAGGGGAAGCATCGGCGGAACTCCGTCGATGACTACCCCGATGGCGGGGCCGTGGCTTTCGCCAAATGTCGTTACCGTAAATAATTTTCCAAACGAGCTGCCAGCCATTAATGATTATTTTATGATTAAATGCGCAATTGCAATAAAAACCGCAATCTGACCAATCCAAAATACAAACATCCATTTGATTATTTCGGATTTATTCTTTTCCATTTTCAATTCAAGTTCCGACTTGACTTCGACAAGCCTTTTTTCAAATCGGGTCTCGACTTGTTCAATCGATTTTGTCACAGAATCTTGACGCACAGAATCGACAATTTCAGCCAACTCGTTGTATCCGACATTTCCAAGGATTTTTACGAGATGTTCTTTAATTGGCAAAATTGACATATGCACCGCTCCTGACACCATATATTCCCTTTCCCGAGAAATTACTAACGCAATTAGGTCGATTCTTTCCCCCGCGCCATCAATACTTTACCGGTGCGGACAAGCTCCAGAATACCATATTGATCGAGCATCTGAACCATCGCGTCGATTTTTTCGCTGCTGCCTGTCGTTTGCACGATAATCGATTCCGGCGCGATGTCCACCGTTTGCGATTTGAAATGATTGACCACCTGCAAGACTTCGACCCGCTTGTCCGCAGGAACTTTGACCTTGATCAGCGCAAATTCACGCAACACCGCCTCGCGCGGCGTATGTTCGCTGGCGTTCACTACATCGACTAATTTTTGGGCCTGTTTCACGATCTGCACAAGCGTTCCGGGATCGCCTTGAGCCGTAATCGTCATTCGAGAAAACCGGCCATCAAAGGTGGGTGACACCACTAACGATTCGATGTTAAAGCCGCGTCGAGAAAAAATCAGAGCAATACGTACCAAAACTCCCGGCTTATTGGCTACCAATAAACTGATGGTGTGGATATCCTCTCGCCCGCTCATAGGCGTCCATTTGGCCATTAGGTGCTCCCCTTTGGTTTTTCCATTTTATGTTTCGGCGCCTCCAAAATCATGTCCGTGGTTGCCCCGCCCGCCGGAATCATCGGATAGACATTGTCTTCTTTTAATACCTCGGCGTGGATAATGCAGGGGCCATCGTTATAATCAAGCGCGCGAGCCAACATTTTTCGCACGTCGGCGGGACGCTTGATGCGAAAGCCCTTCACGCCATAGGCTTCGCCCAATTTTACGAAATCGGGATTGCCGATTAAATCCACACCGGAAAGACGCTGGTCATAAAATAATTCTTGCCACTGGCGAACCATGCCCAGATATTTGTTATCGATAATTAGGATTTTTACCGGCAATTTATGAATCGCTGCGGTGGATAGTTCAAACAGCGTCATTTGAAATCCGCCGTCGCCAACTACAGCTACTACCGTTTCTTTGGGCTTTCCAAATTGTGCACCGATTGCTGCCGGAAAACCGTAGCCCATGGTGCCCGCGCCACCCGAAGAAATCCAGGTATCCGGCCGATGGCATTTACAAAACTGCGCCGCCCACATCTGGTGTTGACCCACATCGGTCGTGACGATCGCATTCCCCTTAGTCAATTTATAGAGCTCATCCAAAACATGTTGGGCTTTTAACCCACCTTGAATTTTGTATTTGAGCGGATGTTTTTTCTTATTTCTCTTTACTTCTTCCAACCAAGCCTTGGTCTCCAACGTTTTTACCAGAGGGAGCAACTCTTCCAATACCAACTTGGCGTCGCCCACTACGCTGGCGTCCGGCATTACTATTTTATTAATTTCCGCCGGATCGATATCGATATGCAATTTAACGGCTTGCGGACAAAACCGCTCCATCTTGGCCGGCGTAATGCGATCATCCCAGCGTGAGCCAATCGAGAAAATGAGATCGCAGTTGCTGACCGCCATATTGGCATAGGCCGTACCATGCATCCCCAACATCCCCAGGGACAGCGCATGATTTTCAGGAAACGCGCCCTTCCCTAACAACGTGGTCGTTACCGGCGCTTGAAGTTTCTCGGCCAATTCACGGACTTGTTTCGAGGCCTTTGAGATCAGCGCGCCATGGCCAACCAGTAGCAGCGGACGCTTGGACGCGTTGAGCAAGCGCGCCAATTTAGCGATGTCTTTGGAATTACCCGCAGTCGGGAACGAATAGCCGGGGATATCCATGCCGGCGTTATCTAACGACACATGGCATTCCATCGACGTAACGTCTTTGGGTAGATCGATTAACACCGGCCCCGGACGCCCTGTACTAGTAATATGAAACGCCTCTTCCAAAATTCGAGGGATATCGTCGGCCTCCCTCACCAGATAGCTGTGTTTCACAATAGGCACAGTAATTCCGAAGACATCCGCTTCTTGGAAGGCGTCTTTACCTAAATTGGGCCGGATGGTTTGCCCGGTCAACACGATCATCGGCACGCTATCCATATGGGCCGTCAAAATACCCGTAACGGTGTTTGTCGCCCCCGGACCGCTGGTTACTAAGACGACTCCGGGCTTACCCGTCGCACGCGCATAGCCATCGGCCATGTGGGTCGCGCCTTGTTCATGGCGAACCAAGATCAATTTAATCGAAGAGTCCACCAAAGCATCAAAAATAGGTATGGCGGCGCCACCTGGGTACCCAAATATATACTCAACACCCTTATTTTCGAGGGACTTTATTAAAACTTCTGCGCCTGTTAGTGTTTTTTTTGCCATTTTCTCATCCAATAATCTTGATGGATCACTAACTTACACTATTTTATACAAAATGTTTAGGGTTAACTTTCCCGTTTTTAAGAAACGTTACGCCTTCGTCCTCTAAAATCTTGCGTTTTGAGCGTTTAGCGCTAAATTGCCCCACCTCTCCCGTCGAAAGAACCACTCGGTGGCATGGAACGATAATCAGATCAGGGTTTTGCGCACACGCCGTGCCCACCGCCCTCGCCCCTCCGGGGTGACCGATCTTGGCCGCCAGGCGCGCGTAAGTGGTCACTTTCCCTTTTGGGATTTTGCGAAGCGCGTGATAGACCTTTTCGCGAAACGGGGTCAGCACAGGCCTAGTTTTTTTAGTGCCGCCTGAACTTGCGCCTTTTCGTCCAAAGTCGCTTCTATTAGAGGAAGGCGAGGAATTCCAACGTTAAATCCCATCATGTTTAAGGCGGCTTTTAGGGGCGTGGGATTGCTTGTGATGAATAGAACGTCAAAGAGTGGCTTAAGTTCGTTGTGTAGCGCGCGCGACCGCTCGGCCATCATTTTCTTGATTTTGAGTCCGGCGCAATGCGATGCCACTGACACAACCCCGCAGGCGCCTTTTTCCATAAAATCCAAAGTCAAGGCATCGTCGCCGGAATAAATATAAAAATCGGGCGGAGTAAGTTCCCGCATTTTTGCCATTTGCTCCACACTGCCCGCCGCTTCTTTGAGCGCCACAATATTTTTAATTTTCGCTAAGCGCGCTACCGTTTCCGGCTCCATATTTTTCGAGGTGCGACCCGGGATGTTATAGAGCATGATCGGAAGAGAGGTGCTTTCTGCGACCGCCTTGAAGTGCTGATAGATCCCTTCCTGAGACGGCTTATTATAATAAGGAACCACTTGCAAAATGGCATCGACGCCCAGTTTTTCGGCCTCGCGCGTCGATTGAATGGCCGTGGCAGTCGAATTGGATCCGGTGCCGGCCATTACTTTTATATTTTCTTTTTTTATAACCTCAAAAAGCCTAAATTCTTCATCGTGAGTTAGCGTGGGCGATTCGCCGGTGGTTCCTGCCAACACGATCATGTCGGTACCGTTATCTATAAGATAGTGCGCTAACCGTATCGCTTCTTTGTAATCGACGTCGCCGGACGAATCGAACGGGGTAGCCATTGCGGTGACCAGTGGGCCAAACATGTTTAAACCATAATCGTCATGGGAATAACCGTCAATGTATCCCAAAAATTTGTGTCGCTAACAATCAGTGTTAAACTGATTTAAATCCATTTCTAGAAAGGGGAAGTCTATGTTTTTGGATGTCAAAAAGAAAAGAAAGGGGTGGCTATCTCTGGCGTGCTTTATTGGTTTTGCCATTGGGGCCATGGTTCTAACGACAGGGTGCAACGCCAAAGCGCTTCAAGCACTGGCGGCCCAACTCGGAATCAACAATCTCGCGGAAGAATCTGGAGCAACAGGCGAAGTACAGATTGCGGGTCGTATTGTGGATTACGATTCAGGCAACGCCGCCGCCTATGCCACCGTCGAGGTGGTTGTCGGCTCTACCACGCTTCGCAACTATTCCGACGATAGTGGATATTTCAACGTCGTTTCAAGCAGTCTTACAAATGTTAGCACCATTACTATTAAAGCTTATTACGGCAGTAGTACGGGAAGCTCAACCAGCCAAAAGACGCTAAAAAAATCGGATAGCGACTTCGCCAGTTCCGACACGTATGTCGATGCCGGCAGTATCTATTTAAAATTATCAAGCTCATCGGGAGGCAGCGGAGGGATATCCGCCTCGACCACCGGTGTTATCACGGGAATGGTGAGTTACGGTCCTTATCCGCTGCGTGACGCCAGCGTTTCGGTTGTTACGGGCCCGACTACCAATCGTACGGTACTGACCAACGGCGAAGGCGAATACGTCATGGCCGGCCTGCCTTACGGAACTTATGTTATTAAAGCCGCCAAAACCGGATTTATCGATAGCGATTCCATTTCCGTCGGCATTTCGGCAGAAAGCTCAAAAGCGACCGGTAAAAACCTGAAACTGACGCCCACCACCGCCAACAAAGACAAATACAATACGGAAGGGCTTGGCGTGATTCATGCCCGATTCTCCAGCGCAGATTCAACCAACCCGGGCGGGGTGGATCCATTGCCTCCTTTCATCATCGAGGCGTTTGCCGAATTATCGGTTGACGGAAAAGTCTTAAAGACGTTCGCGGACCGCTCCGATTCCAGCTTCAAATTCTTCGGTATCCCTACCGGGAAGTATATTGTTAAGGTCACGATCAAGCTGGATAAGCAACTTGCCGGCGCCCAGTCCCTGTCACCAGTCTCGGAAATATTGACCTTGACCGACAATTTCGAGGTTGAAAGTAAGGCGGTTGGCTTGACCGGTAGCGTACCAATTGCCCAGGTCATCCAAATTACGGAAAACAGTTTCAATTTGAGCCAGCATTTTAACTTCCAGTCCGGCGGTACTTCCGGCGGCGGCTTCCAACAATCGAAACCGTTCATTGAACAAGAAGTTCGCGTCAAATTTGGTTACGACGGAAAACCGTTAAGCGGCGCCAAGGTGACCTTTGATAAGAGCGGCAAGGCGACCACGACGGCCACGACCGATAGCTATGGTCATTTCCGGACGGAATTGCCTGAATTCGGCGCCTATTTTATGCAGGTCTATCGACCCAACGAAACCAATCCGGCTCTGACCAAGAACGTGACCATTCCGCAAAACATGTACAACCCGCGCGATTGGTATCCCGGCTTCATCTTGATCGAAGGCAGCACCGAAGCGTTCGTCAGCGCTGTGACCAAGAAAGAAATCAAAGGCGTGCTGCGCGTCAACTTCTCGGGCCAGCAACAAAGCGCCAACTTCACAGGCCTCAAGTTGAAATTTTATCTGCGCCATGACGCCAAGGTATCTTTTAATGCCACGATCGCCAGCGACGGAGCCTTTACCGTGATGCTGCCTCCCGTCGGCGAGTTCAAGCCGTTGGTTGAAGGTGGCTCGTACAAGCTTCAAAATCCGGATCAAGGGTATTTCTTGGATGAGTTCATGACCTTCACTCCAAATTTTGATGTACAGCTCCGTGATACGAGTTTGAAGTTTAGCGGCCAGGTGTATGCCCTTTACGGATATGCCGAAGTCGGAGTTCCGACCGCGACGGTCAAGTTGAAAAAAGGCTCGGTCATAAAAGCGACAGCGACAACGTCCGCCAACTCTCCGTTCTTAAAGAACAATGGCGAATACAACTTGGTTGTTTCAGAAACCGATTTGGTTTCCGGTGAAGATTACAGTTTGGAAGTGACCGCGAGCAATATCACAACCAAAACCAAAGCGGTGTATTTCCGAAAAGATCCGTACGGAAATATTCAATCGAACTTGTTCGACGGCACCACTGCACGCGTCCTGGTTGTTCCGACCACCTTTATTGGCCCTCGTTTCGGGAAGGCGGTTCTTCGACTAGGATCCGACACGCCTTCGCTGGTTCAAAAT
>CAYGHZ010000139.1:0-6348 GCA_964349635.1 uncultured Candidatus Marinamargulisbacteria bacterium | reverse complement strand
CAATCGCCCGGATGTCCAGAATGGACATTTTGTCTTTTAAATAATTTTTTAAATTATATGGATTTTTCAGTTCCAGGGATTGCACTTGATCATTCGGGGGCAGCACCGCGTTGACGAAAGATTTTAAAATATCTTTGTTTTCCTCTGAACCGAATAATTTCTTAAACGCAAAATCTACACGAGGGTTTAGCATCGTCTATGTGAGTTTATCGGCTAAATCAGCCAAAAACAAGCTGCCGCCGCGACCATTGGAACGGATTGGGGATTGCCTCCTGGCACTATTTTTATTATTTTAACTCTAGAAAAGAGGTCATAAAATTTTAACCATGCATAAAATTATTTCCGTACAGGTTGCACCGATTGCGCGTAGAGACGTGCCTTCCCTCTTTATTTTACTTAAGGAATTATTTTTATTATCCAATCCCCAGGCCGATCAGCACTAGAAGATCATAGGTTTATCGGCTAGAGCAGCCAAAAACAAGCTGCCGCCATAACCGTAGGAAAAAGCGCCGCTACAAATAGGCGATAGGGGCTAATCCCCTCCTCGCCAAAGGCCGGATTTAGGATGCCGAAACCGGCCGGATTGGGGGCGTTGGCGATGACGGTCAGGCCTCCGCCGACCACGCTCCCGGCCACCAACGCGTATTTTGAAGCGTCCGAAAGCCCCGGCGTTAACGACCCCAAATAGGTCAGCGCCGCATTGTCGACGATGGCGGTTAGTCCGATGGATGCCAGGTAAAGCGAGAGGGAATCCATCTGGCTCAAAACTGATTCCAGCCACCATTTTTGTGGGCCGCCAAGGATCACCAATCCGCCTAAGAAAAAGGCCACCAACAATCCTTCGCGTATTTTTAGTTCGCTTTGATATTCGCCCGTCACTGTGGTGATCCCCAAAAACAACAAGAACAACATCACAAAAATTGTCATGTGGTGCGCGTTGGCCACGATCGCGGCCAGTACCGCCAAGTGCGTGACGATCACCCAAACGGGCATTGCGCTCTTGATTGTCGATCGGTCGATCGGAATCGCCGCAAGCTCTTTGCGAAACAGGTAGGCCATAATCGCAGTCGACGCTACGATGGCGACCAACGCTTTCCAGCCAAAATGCGTTAACATAAATAAAACGTCCCAATTCCAGGTTCCCGCCACCATCAAGACCGGCGGCGCGGCGTAGGGGGTTAACGTCCCGCCGATCGATACGTTCACGAACAAAATGCCCAGCGTGGCGTACATTAATTTGGACGAGATTTTTTGAGAATAAAAATGCGTGAACAATAATAGCGCGGTGACGGTCATCGCCGCGGGCTCGGTAATCACACTTCCCAACACGGGGCCAAGTACCAACGTTGTCATATAAAAGGACATGTTGTGATTCATCGGAAGGCGACGGGCAATGAACCGAATCGCTTTTTCCACAAAGATCATCACCGGTTTGCTGGCGCACACCACCATAATCACAAACACAAACGCAGGCTCGGTAAAATTCAGACCCTCTAAATAATCGAGCGCCCCGCCGGTACCGGCCAGCGCCGCCAATACCACCAGGTATACCCCGGCCCAAATCCCAAACACAACCTCAACTTCGCCCAACAAATGAAACACATTTTCCAAGACCGAACCAGGCCGATAGTTTGACGCCACATGCCGGATGCGTTTCACCAAAAACGTGTGTAAAACTGCGAGTCCGAAACAAATTGTTCCCACTATCTCCACCATTAAATTTAGAGTCTAACATATCCGTACTTCCGTATTCGTGTTGTTTTGCATTACAATATCGGATATGAATCTAAAAGATGCCATCCACCTCGTTAAGAAAAACCTAGGCTATTCGAACGAACGGATCGCTCAGTACTTTGGGTTATCCCGTAACGAAATCTTATATATATTGAAGGGCCATACAAACCTTAGAGTCCAAAACATGCAACGGATTTCCAATGTTCTTCGCATCTCGATGGATGAACTAACTGACAACCAATTTATTCCCACGTCCTATCATTTCTCGGAGCAGGTCTATTCTCTTTATGTGACTGCGGATCGCGACTATCCCGAATTTTCGATTCAAAATGGCGACATTTTATATGTTCGACCGTTTGTTCACGAAGCCAAAAAGATTGGGCAATTGGTGGTTACGTTTCAAAAAGAAACCTATACGGTCGAACGCTACGCCGGCGATCCCCAAAGCTATGAGGATCGAGGAAAGCAGCTCTTTTATCATGTGGTCGGCCTGTGTCGCTTTTTGACCGAATCGGACGGACACGTTAACGCAAAGGCCCGGCTCGATCTAAATGCCCATGGCAAGCCGCGAAAGAAGATGGGCCGGCCGGTAAAGCGCTAGCGTAGCAGCTTTTGAACCATTGATCTCAGCATAAACGCGTCGAACGGTTTTTCGATGATGTTTGAAAAGTAGTGTTCGGCCTCATGCTGAAGTTTTTCGTCTTTTGGGCCGCCCACGTAGGCCGAGATCAAAATGGCCGGGATATGTTTACCTTTTTTGATAATTTCATCTTTGAATAATTTAACGCCATTGGTAGCGTCGAGCATGTAGTCGATCAGAATGAGTTGTGGGTCCGAGTGGGTGGCGAAGTAATGGTGCGCTTCTTTTTGGGTTGTGCAATAATCCACGTCGCAGACATCCAATAGGACACGTTTTAGCGATTTGCAAAACATTTCCTCATCGTCAATAATAACGACCTTTTTCATTTAACGTGATACATTCCCCAAGAATCAAGGGTTTAAACACTGTTTAACTATGGGAAATAAACGATCTATGAAGCTTTTTGATGTCTTTTCCAGGCGAGCCGAGGAAGAATCCAAGGAGCACCCCAAGCCAGAACCGGAAGCTCCGGCGCCCGCCCCGGAACCCAAAAAAAGCAACTGGATCAAGGATCTGACCGGCAAGGATATTCATTACCTTCGGGCCGTGAGCAACGGGCATCGTACCCATAATGTCGATTTTACGTTGGTGATCAATGAAGACATCGTTCATCTGATATGGAAAACCGAGGCCATCAAGCACGACTTTTTCTTTTATTACACGTCCAAAACCATTTTTGTTAACGGCGAACTGCGCGGCCGGTACGAACTGGATCAACTTTACGCGCACCTTAAATTTATACTGGAAGAAGTCGACGCGCATCGAGCGGTCGTTGAGATGCATTAAAAGGGGGGACGAGTTATGGGTATGGAATCTGTCGGTAGTAATAAACCAAAAGGCGTGCAAGGCGCCGGAAACGTCTCGTCCTCAAAGGCCGGCTCCGAAATTTTTAAGACCGCGTCTCAGGTGATTAGGGGGCTGATTGCCCAGGTGGTAACGGCGATGCGGGAGAATGAGCAGAAATCGTAACTGAACTCATCGGTTTTGCCGCCGCCAGTAGACCAACGCGACGAAGGTGGAATTAGTCAACACTATTGACGCCGGAAACAGCACCGTAACCACCGAAAAAGAGCGTAGCGCCATGATGCCCAAAATAAACTTAAGCGACGATAAATTGTAGGTTAACAAGGTTTCTTCCGACGGTTTTAAAAACGTCTTGCGGTAGGTGGGTAAAAAGGCGATTAGATCGACTCCGGTAATTAGCAGAACCGACCAAAGGGGCGTGTCGGTGATCAGCCATATCGGAATGCCGGCAAGACCGACTATCAGACAGGCCCAATCAAACGGCGCGATATTTCTCTCGCCCCGAAACAACGCAAACATAAATATCGTGAAGCAACTGGCCGACGTGATCCCTGTGCTCCACGCGCCCGGCCCACCGTCGCCCGTCACCTGCGCCCAAAATCCGATGCCGGTTAACAACGCCCAGATCAGCCACGAAAAAGCGTGTGGGACCGTTTTACCCGAGACGATGTCCCGAAGATACGGGAGATAGGCGATCACTCCCACAACCGAGGCGGAAATGCCAAGAAGGATTTGGGCGTTAATTAGATTAGAAACCCTGCGCTGAAATTAACCGTATAATTCTTAATATCCGCGCCAGATTTGAGCACGGATCGAAACGATTGACCCCATCGCGCTTCGGCGAAAAACGAATCGGTTTTGTAGCCGGCGCCGCCCTGAATGCCATAATCAAGCCCGTTGACCGACGATTTGAAATCCTGTTCGGTAACCACGCCGGAATCCCGATTATAAAGGGAGGCTTCGGATAGGATCGCGGCAAACGGCCCGGCGGCCACGAAGAAATTTGCGTTGGGTCTTATTTTTAACAAGACCGGAAATTCAAGATATTTAAGCGTGGTTTGAGACCGGTTGCCGCCAACCAGGGCGCCTCTTTTGGGATTTTCACTATCGGGAACCAAGGTTCCGGGCAAATTTTTGATGTAGCCTTTTTGGGTATAAATCAATTCGGCCGAAAGCGACCACAATGAATCCAATTCATATTCAACCTGAGCGCCGGCCGACGTTCCGATCAGCTTGGCGTCCCCGCCTTCGGATGAGTAGTTGTCGGATTGGCTTCCGTTGACGCTTGCAGAAATCATCCCGGCCTTGATTCCGAATTTTGTCGCGCTATAAAGTGTGGATGACGATGCAAGAACAAGAACTGCCAAAACACAAAACGCGAAGAAGTTTTTCATTATACCGCCCCTTAATTAACATATTCCCGTTATTTTCTTGGGTCTAACACTAAAAATAAGATGTTCCGCCAATCCCATATTGCTTCAAATCAGACTTAACCAAGACTTCGGCATCGAAATTTTTATTAATTGTCCAATTAAATCCAAAGGTCACGTAACTTTCGTTGACGGCCGAGGCCCCCGAGACCGTGGTGGATACCCAATTTTGACTGATCCACGGCATCAATTCCGGCGTGACCTGATATTGCGCGGCGGCGGCAAGGCTATAGCCGGAAAAGTCTTTTTCGATACTTCCGGAAGACGTGGCCGCTTTTGCCTTACCGAAATTCAGATCGTACCGGCCCGAAAGCGACCAGTCGTTAGTGATATCGTATTTTCCGATTCCCAGTAGTCCGTAGTTAACTTGGGAGTTGGTAATTGCGCCTGATTTGGAAGAAGCCGTGCCGGCTGCAAGGGCGATCATAAAGCGGTCTGTTATCCCAAACCCCGGACTGACCGAAAACCCGATAAGGCTATCTTGACCCAAGGTAATCCCGCCCGCCACTGCCGGTTGGTTTTTTTCAGGAATAAACCGGGCTTCCGTTACTCCGGATAGGCACGCGCTTAACACCATCGCCAGTACTATTTTTTTCATTTTTTTCCCCTTTTTATTTTACTTTTTTGTATTTTTATCATGGGTTTGGGTGGTTGGGCAAATTTACAAGAGACATCATTAAGAACTTGGAATCGACGCTTTAAACCAAGAAATCAATAAATCAGAGTATTTATGGCGTACCTTTTTCCAGTAAGGCTCCTGGCCTTTTTT
This sequence comes from uncultured Candidatus Marinamargulisbacteria bacterium, assembly GCA_964349635.1. Classification (GTDB taxonomy): domain Bacteria; phylum Margulisbacteria; class Marinamargulisbacteria; order SXXA01; family CAYGHZ01; genus CAYGHZ01. The sequence goes on along the minus strand of CAYGHZ010000139.1, from coordinate 971 downwards.
AGCAGATATAATTAATACATAAGGAGCACAAGCCAGACAAAATATTGGTGTCAGGACAGCCAGCACAATTATCTTTTCAATAATGAATTCAACTATTTTTTTTAGCATTTAAAAGACAAAGTCCATCATTTTGTGTTTCCAGGTTTCTTTTGGCCGCCCCATTTCTTCGTTTGGGTCAGGCGAAAGAGGAGAATCTAGAAAATCAAATACTTGTCCAGGAATACCAGATTTTATTGCTTTCTCTAACATAAATTTACCCGCATATTTAGTAGCCCTATATGCCACATCATGCCTTTCGAAAAACGACGGACTATCTCCCCCGGTCCCAGGATCCATCTGATTAAACAGGTGGGCGCCTAAATGATTAAACGCCTCGACTCCGGCGCCGGTAATAAACCCTTGTTCAAATTTACCACCCGTTGCCCAAGACCCGATACCACCGCCAATCCCTGCAGCCCCGATCTTCATTATGTCATTGTCGATGCCTCTCACCGCATTTCCAGTCATATTGGCGATCGATCCCCCAACAAACCCGCTACCGAAGTCGCCTCCACTAGCCATACTCTGAACTCCGCCCGAAATCCCATGAGCCGCCGTTTGCGCAAAGCCGGTCAATCCCATTTGACCAATTCCAAACGCCATCCCCCCGGACAATGCCCCGGCGCCAAACGCATTCCCAACATTTTGCCAATCAATTTGCCCTGTCGTCGCTAATTGCGCTCCGGCGCTAATTCCAGCCGCTGCTGTTCCACCCCAAGCCGCCGCATCCAATGCACCACCAATGGCTGTACCCACACCTGGCAATATCGCCGAAAGCAACGCCGTAAAAAACCATTCCCCATCCGGATCCACATACATCAACGGATTATTGCCGGCATAGAGGTAGGGGTTTAGAACTTGTGCGGCAGGATCTTCTGTCAAGAATCTTGCAATCTCCGGATCAAAATACCGCTGATTGAAATAATACAATT
>CAYGHZ010000138.1:0-6442 GCA_964349635.1 uncultured Candidatus Marinamargulisbacteria bacterium | reverse complement strand
GATTAACACAGGTTCGGATAGCTTCACACCTTCCGGAATAGTTAATTTAAGTCCATCTTGAAATTCCCGCGAATTGATTTGCCGAAAGGGGTTTTCGTCCGTGTCTTTTTCACCCGAATTTAAAAGAGTCTCCACGTTTACTTGTTTGGGGGCATGGAGTTGAATGACGGAGGATTGAGAAACGAATGAGGTTTCTAAAAGTGGTTCCAATTGAATATACTTCCAGGCTTCCCATTTGGGAGTGGGCAGATTCGATTCGGATTTAAAGGTCGTCATGGTTTGTATCATGGCTACACCCAGTCATAGCCTTTGGCTTCCAATGTTAGCGCCAACGATTTGTCGCCGGATTTTACGATTTTTCCGTCCACCATCACGTGCACAACGTCGGGGGTAATATAGTCGAGCAATCGTTGATAGTGCGTAATGATCAAAAACCCACGGTCTTTTGAGCGTAACTGATTCACGGCACCCGCAACGATGCGAAGGGCATCAATATCTAAACCGGAGTCTGTTTCGTCTAAAACGGCGATTTTGGGGTCTAATACAGCCATTTGCAGGATCTCATTGCGCTTCTTTTCGCCGCCTGAAAACCCGTGATTCACGGAACGGCTTAAAAAATCTTCGTCCATGCCCACCAGTTGCAGCTTTGATTTGACCAATTCTTCAAATTCCATCGGATCGGCGGGTTCTTGGCCCAAGGCCTTGCGTTTGGCGTTATAGGCCATTCGCAAGAATTCGGCATTGTTCACGCCTGGAATCTCCACCGGGTACTGGAAGGCTAAAAACAAGCCTGCCAGGGCACGTTCGTCGGCGGACATCTCCAACAAGGCTTTTCCGTCAAAGACCACCTGACCGCCTGTTACCTCGTAGGCAGGATGGCCGGCTAAGACGTTCGCTAACGTGCTTTTGCCGGATCCGTTGGGGCCCATAATGGCGTGCACTTCGCCCGGCTTTACCGTTAGGGTGAGACCCTTTAAAATTTCGTTGCCGTCGACGCTTGCGTGTAATTCTTTAATTTCTAACATATCGAACTCCTTAACCTACAGAATTTTCCAGCTTCAAACTTAAAAGCTGGGAGGCTTCCACCGCAAATTCAGTGGGAAGCTTTTTGAATACGTCTTTACAAAATCCATTCACAATTGTGGATAACGCGTCCTCCATCGAAATGCCGCGCGCCATAAAGTACAGCAACTGATCTTCTGTTACCCTCACGGTTGTGGCTTCGTGGCCCAAATTCGATGAGGAATTGCGTACGTCGATATAGGGGAACGTGTTGGCGCTGCAATTGCTGCCGATGAGCATCGAATCACATTGTGTAAAATTATCCGCGTTGACCGCCGATTTGTTCATCTGAATTAGGCCTCGGTAGGTGTTGTGCGATTTCCCGGCTGAAATGCCTTTGGAGATGACCGTGCTTTTGGTGTTTTTTCCAATATGAATCATCTTGGTTCCGGTGTCGGCGGATTGAAAATGATTGGTTAGGGCTACCGAGTAAAACTCACCCACCGAATCGTCGCCGATCAACATGCAGCTGGGATACTTCCAGGTAATGGCTGAACCGGTTTCAATTTGAGTCCAGGAAATCTTCGATTTTTTGCCCAGGCATTTGCCGCGTTTCGTTACAAAATTATAAATACCGCCTTTGCCTGTTTTGGGGTCGCCGGCATACCAGTTTTGAACCGTAGAATATTTAATTTCGGCGCGATCAAGCGCTACCAATTCAACAACAGCGGCGTGCAATTGGTTGGTATCGAACATGGGCGCGGTGCAGCCTTCCAGATAACTCACATACGCATCGTCTTCGCAGATGATCAGCGTGCGTTCAAACTGGCCGGTCTCCTCGGTATTAATGCGGAAATAGGTCGACAACTCCATCGGGCTTTTGATGCCTTTGGGCACAAATACGAATGATCCATCGGTAAAGACGGCGGAATTTAACGCCGCATAAAAATTGTCGGTAAAAGGCACGACCGACCCTAGATATTTTTTAACAAGCTCCGGATATTTTTCAACAGCTTCGGACATCGGGCAGAACACGACGCCGACTTCCAATAGCTTCTTTTTGTACGTGGTGGCTACCGAGACGCTATCAAAAATCGCATCAACAGCCACGTTGGCCAGTTTTTTTTGTTCCATCAACGGAATGCCTAGTTTTTCGAACGTTTTTTTGAGTTCGGGGTCAACATCGTCCATGCTGGATAGCTTTGCTTTTTGTTTGGGCGCGGCGTAATACGAAATATTTTGGTAGTCGATGGGAGGATAGTTAAAGTTTGGCCAATGCGGCTCGGTCAGCGTCAGCCAATGACGGTAAGCTTTTAGCCTGAATTCAAGCATAAACTCCGGCTCGTTTTTCTTTTTGGAAATCATCCGAATGACGTCTTCCGAAAGACCTTTGGGAGCCACGTCGGATTCGATGTTGGTGGTGAAGCCGAATTTGTATTCCTGATTGGCGATTTCTGTGATTTTTGCCGTGCTCATTTCAATCTCCTACACCATTTGCGATAATTTAACGCCGTCCAACATTGTATTGATTTGATTTTGTAACTGTCCAAACACTGTTTTTAATTTGCAACCGTTCAGCAATACGCAATCTGAACTTCCGTCCAAACATTCCACCATTCGAGTGGGCCCGTCGATCACGTCGATGACGTCTTTGACGCTGATGACGTCGGCTTTGCGCATCAGCCAGACCCCGCCGTTTTTACCCTGTTGAGTCTGAACGATTCCGGCCTTGTGCATGGTTTGGATTAGCTTGCATAGATGGTGGTACGAAACCCCAAGTTTATCGGACAAAACCGGCATCGTCATCGGTTTTTCCGATTGGGCCAGATAAATTAGGACGCGCAAGGCAAAATCAGTGGATTTGGTTAGTTTCAAGCTTAGGCTCCCTTAAACTGGTACTTATTATACCAGTTCCCAGCTTTAGGTAAAGCTAAACCCTATTTGAAGCCTAATCTCGATGCGGATGGTCTTCGTCGTTCTCGGGGTTGTCGAAAAGACGGGCGTAAAGGAGACCTACAGTAGAAAAACTTAGTAACCTCAAGATATCCTGATAGAAACTTAAAGAGTCTCGAAGATCGGCATGCGGATTATTGTTTTGGGTCAATTTTTTTAACGCCTGCTCGGAATCATATGCTGCGATATTCATTCTGGATGAGATCAGTTCCCTGGTCAGTAATAAAATTCCGAGCAGAATGAACATTCTGAAAGTCCATCTTTGCTCGCTACGCAAGTCGGCAATATCTTCTTTTTGTTCTTCGATCTTGAAATCAGCGGCATCTTTGTAGCCGGGAAAAATGGATTGGAATTCTTTGCGTACTAGCTGCTTAAATTCGATTTTTTGGGTGACAGGATTAAAATTTAGCGCGAAGACGTCTTGAGGTAAAATAGCGGATTTATTATCCAGTGGGTTTTTAGGTTGCGCGGCATTTCTATTGTCAAAGCTGTCGGAGATGGATTTTTTTAGGGCAATGAATCCTGTAACCTGGAAGGGCTTGTCTCGGGATTCAGGGTTCCGGATGAAAACGGCTTTGTCGCAATCGCGCTCAGGAGAAATGACTTCGTAAGTTATTGGATCGGAAAGTCCGTTTTCGTCTCTGGCGTTGTTATAAGAAATTTCCAAGACCATTTTCCAAGGATCTTGAGTTGCAATAATTTTTTTTAGCATTTACCTCTCCCTTGATAAGGTTTTTAGTTCTAAATTTTCGATATCTCGATGATCCCAGTTGCCTCCTGGATTTGCGGCAACCTGCTCGATAAGTAGGTTGGAAGGGTCCTTTAGGACGGCAAACAGGCGGCCTTGGATAGGGTAAATTTGGCTTACGGTTCCCGATATGCCAGGGTTTTTAGTGTCGTGAACGTGATCTCCAACTTTTAGTTTTGGGGGAGGGGAAAGAATTTCCGGGGGAATGGTTTCCCAAATTTCTTCTTGGGGGTCGGCGATTGGAACTTCGAAATCCTCCAAAGCCTCATGGATTAGCAGTGCGCTGATAATTTTGAATTGCATTCTAAGCTATTATCGTTACAATTTGTAGTAAATTTCAATATTTGTTTAATTTTATGCAATTTTTATAAATCCCCTCCGACACTTAACTATATGAACCCCCTAAAAAAGATCATTGCACTCCGATTAAGATCCAAAGAGGCGTTGCCCAAAGGTTCTTATTTTTTATCCGGCCAGGAAACTTTTTTCTTAATTAGCCGACCCTCTAAGGCAAGTTTCCAGCCGGAATCGCGTGAGGAACATATTAAAAGGCAAGTTGTTGAGCGTTTGATGCGCTTGCCTGTGCCAAAAGAAATTATTGCGGATTGCGCGGAATATTTGACGACTATAGTTTTGCGCTATGGGAAAGTAGAGTCGGGCAAAGGTTCTCACTCGAACTGGGTGATTCCTTTCCAATTATTTCCTCGTCTGAAGCTATACTATTCGACCGAGGGAGATTATGCGTCCGATTGCAAAAAATGTTTTGAAAGGTTAGCGCCTTTATTGGGCTTGCCAGTTGAAAACGAGAAAGAAGAGAAAAAAGAAAGCAAAGTGACTTCGGCAAGGAGCCGAGTGCCCGCTTCGAATCTACCGGATAGTCAGTTGTTGATGGACGATATGGAAGCCTTCATTCGCTTGAACTGGAATAAGAAGGAAATGACCCGGGATACACTCTTTAACAATTGGTTGAGGGATCAGTCTAATGCCGTAAAACGTAGCGCGAAAGACAGTCGTCTTGAAGAATGCTTTGGGAGATTGGTCTCTGAAATCGGCCGGGAGAAGGAGTCTGCTGAAGCGCATCTCAACACCGTCCGATTAGCTGGAGAAGCGGCACGTAATCAACAGGACCTGCGTTTTGCACAATTTGAAACGCGTGTTTCGGCAGTTCATTGGTCCGGTGCGCCAATATTTACGCGTTCCGGAGTCCTTCATGAAGACGCGGTCCAATTTTTCAGAAAGATCCCCAAATTTTTGGACAGCAAGGCATGCCAGTCTCACTTTGACGCAGCCTTTGCAGAAATTGAAACACTTAAAAGTGAGTTAAAACTGGAGAAGGGGGATTCTCCCGGAGTTCGTGTAATTAAAGAAGGCGTCCGAGACTCTCTTCAGCAATTAGGCAGATGTTTGACCTTTGCGTCAAAGATTCAAGCAATTAAGTGTGAGGTCGAAAAAACTCCCGTTCGAAAGATCCATAATATTTTGGCTCCCCTTAAGTCCCCCTACGACTACATGAGGGGACAGCCCTCTTCGGCAATCTATGAATGTATTGTGGTCTCGATCGAGAGGCTGCGTCGGGACTGCATTTATGCCATTCTCAAAGACGCTCAAAACGAGGCTGACGAAACGATTGTGCCAAAGATTCCAAGCAGAAGTCTGAAAGTAATGGCCGGAATGATCGGTGCCTCGACTGATGAAAGGGGCCGGCATCTCCATGTCGCTCCCAGCCAATTTGATCCTCCGATTGTCGATAAAATACAGCGGGACCGATTTTTAAGATCGCTTCACTTTTGGTCCCTGCACGATAAGGAACTGTGGCCAATCCATGATTTCTGCAAAGATGTCCTATTTGCGGAGCCGCCAAAACAGCCGAGTATCTTAAGCCGCATTGATGATGCCTGTATGGCAGCGAGCGCCAACCCGGTAGTTTTATTTCCGCTGCTTTTCGCCTCGTACCAACCTATAGGTTATTTAATAATGTGCGTAAATTTTGAAGACAATCACCCTAATGATGGTATGTCTGCCTGTGCGCCATATGTAAATCATAAGAAGGTTATGGCCTTGGCGAGCGGGCTTTTTATGGGTTTTATTCTCTATATGATGTTTAACATGCTCTTCCGTAGGTCTGAGTTTGCGGCGAGATCACAGACCCGATAGGGCTGCGCTATCGGCTGCCCCACGGATAATCCGGAATGGTTGCCGCAAAATGCTTTAAATAAAATCCAAATGCTTCTGAAATGCGCAACTGGCAGGAGGTTAGTTGATGTCGGAAGTCTGGGACCGAACCAGGAGAGACCCGATAAATATATTCTAATAGATGATTAAATCGATTATTCATTTCCTTGTTTAATTCTTCGGTTCGCTGACTCACAAAATTTATGAGATCACGTTGCGGAAACTCGCAGTTTAGGAATTTAAGCTGAAGGTTATGAAAGTCTTCATAAATAAGCTTGGTGATTCCGGATGCGCAATCGCCCGCGAACTGTATTGTCACATCCGAATAGGCTTTCATTTGAGCGCCGTCATTATCTTGTGGTTGTCTAAATGAATTTGCAATCCAGTAAGCCGCTATGCCCACACCGGCAACCAAGACCGGGGTTGGAATCGAATTCCAGGCGCGCTGGTACCATGAAAGGGAAATCGGTTTTGGTGAAGCAATAATTTTTTTCATGTTTTTCCTCTAGAACAATTAATAAATAAGTTTACTAATGGTAATTTATTTGTGTCTGGCGGTAAATAGGT
>CAYGHZ010000137.1:0-6462 GCA_964349635.1 uncultured Candidatus Marinamargulisbacteria bacterium | reverse complement strand
TTGAATCCGTCGGGATTGAACGCGAAAACGAGGTGTACATCACCAACATCGTCAAATGCCGCCCACCGGAAAACCGCGTCCCTCATCCCACCGAAATCGAAGCCTGCAAGCCTTATCTCATCCGCCAAATTCATTTGGTAAAACCAAAAATTTTAATATTGCTGGGATCCCCCTCCCTCAAAACCATTTTGGGCGATCATTACAACATCACCAAATCGCGCGGTCAGTGGGTTCAAGTCAAAGTTCCCTATATGGAGGATCCTCTGTATGTGATGCCCTTATTCCATCCGGCGTTTTTGCTACGGAATCAAAGCCGCGAAAAAGACAGTCCCAAATGGCTAACCTGGCAAGACATGAAGGAAATAAAATCGGCCATGCAATTTTATAAAAACCCGATATAATCACCCTATGGCACGCAACCGTCGCAACCGAACCACCAGCAAAATCTCCGAACATTTCTCCAAAAAGGATTTTGTTTGCCATTGCGGTAATTGCAAGGACAGCATTCGCTTAAGCCTGGGATTGGTAGGCGGCTTGGAATTATTGCGAACCAAGGCCAGAAACCGGGTCAATATCGTCAAAGGCTATGTCTGTCCGGACGAAGCATCCAAAACCGGCAGTCTTCAACGTAATTTTCATACGATGGGCATTGCGGCCGATATCGTGGTGGACAATACCGACATTCGAAAAGCATTTGAGTTTGCGGAAGAAATACCGGAATTTATGGGAATTGGTTTAGATCTGACCAAAAAATATATCCATGTCGACACCCGCAAGGCAGAAACTCGATCAGTCTGGGTAGTGGAAGGCGGCAGCCACACCGATTTAACCCCCGAAAATCGTTCCCGATTCCTCGGTGCGCCAGAGTAATTTTCGCGATCTCGACTCCTGGCTCGATTTTTTAGCGCATCAAAAACACTACTCGCCGCATACCCTTTCCAACTACCACCGAGATATCACCCACTTTTTTAATTTCGCCCACCAAGCCGATAACCGTTCGCTGTCGGACCTCACCCCCCGCGCCTGCCGCCATTATCTTTATCAATTGGGCCAACAAAAACTTAATGCGCGATCAATCGCTCGACGAATCGCCGCCTGCCGGTCGTTTTGGCGTTATCTAATCTCGCAGGGACAGGCAGACGACAACCCTTGGGAATTTTTGACGCTCCCCAAATTACCCCAACGCCTGCCCAAGGTTTTGAATTCAACCACGATGCAAAATACATTGAACGCGCTTACCGATCCCCGCGACCGCGCCATGTTCGAGTTGTTGTACGGCGCCGGCCTACGCGTCTCTGAGCTGGTGGGACTCAATATCGAAAACATCAATATGAAAGATGGAGAAATTTTGGTTTTAGGAAAAGGCAATAAAGAACGCATTGCGCTTTTTGGCGCCCGTGCCAGGGAAGCGCTCGAAACGTATCTCTCCAACCATCCCGAATCCGGCCCAGTCTTTCTTAATAGCAGAGGGGATCGATTAACCGTCCGTACGGTTCAGCGCCATTTAAAAACTCTCAATCTCGACGCCACGCCACACATGCTGCGCCATTCCTTCGCGACCGATCTGTATAGCGGCGGGGCAGACCTGCGATCCATTCAAGAACTGTTGGGCCATAAAAGCTTGTCCACCACCCAAATCTATACCCACCTTTCCGGCGAACAGGTTCAAAAAACCTATCGCAAGGCGCATCCCAGAGCCTAAAAAAAACCCTTCTCTTTTGAGGGAGAAGGGCTGCCGGGAGGAGGAGGATTCGTCTACTTGCCTGGGTCGCTGGGGGGTGGCCGGTCGGCGTTCGCGAATCCTAAAAACAGTAATGTCGGTTATTCAGTAATATAGTTGGGTCGTCTTTCCAATTGCTGACCGCTGCTATATTCGATCGTAACGTTGATCAGTTGGTTCAGTCTTTTCGAGAAGGAGTTGAAGTCTTGATCTCCCTTCAAATCCCCTTCGGGTTTAATTTCTTGGGTAATGTGATCCACAATTTTCCTGAAATAGAGTTGTTCCTTATTCACTGGTATTCCCTCCTTAGGTGTGTTTGCGATGTAAGGGATAGTTCAAAATTTGTGCCATACCCATTTAGCTTTGCACCCACCAAAAACCTGTTCGGGCGTGGACAAACGGTGTCCATCAATGGACAATTATTTCGATGATCTCCGAAATTCAGAATGCGGTAATAAAAGATGGCGATAACGCCTTACGTTATTACACTGAAAAATTTGACGGTGTAAAAATCACGGGCATCGCCGCCCCAAAATCCGGCAAATCCGTTTCAAAAGAATATATTTCTGCTTTAAAACGCGCAAAAAAAAATATTGAGGCGTTTCATCGCCAACAACTCCCAAAAAATTGGCGCAAAAAAAACGGCGATACCTGGTTTGGCCTGCAATGGTCAGCCATCTCCTCGGTGGGTCTCTATGTTCCGGGCGGGCGGGCGGTTTATCCTTCGACTGTTTTGATGAACGCTATTCCAGCCAAGCTGGCCGGGGTCGAGCGAATTGTAATGGTCACACCCCCGCAACCCGACGGATCAATTCCGGCCGCGATATTAGCCGCCGCCGAGCTATGCGGCATTAACGAAATTTATAGAGTCGGTGGCGCCCAGGCGATTTTTGCGCTTGCCTACGGCACCAAAACCATCCGAAAAGTAGACAAAATCGTAGGCCCAGGCAATAAATATGTTACCGCTGCCAAGCAGATGGTGTTTGGAACCGTCGGTATCGACAAGCCCGCCGGCCCCTCCGAAGTATGCGTCTATATAAAGGAAGGAAAATACGCCGCCTTCGCCGCCGCCGAGATGTTAGCGCAAATGGAACACGACCCGGACGCCATCGCCATTGCGGTATCCGAAAAAAAAGACGTATTGGCCAAAGTTCAAACTGAATTAAATAAACAACTGCCCAATTGCAAACGAAAAGCCATCATCGAGCAATCCATGAAAAACACCCGCCTGATCGCATCCAACGATCCCGTCAAAACCATGAACGAGATCGCCTCGGAGCATCTGGTATTAATGGTTGATGACTACGAAAAGCTGTTGCCGAAGATCAAACATGCGGGCGCGATTTTTTGTGGGCCTTACACTCCAGTTACTCTGGGAGACTATATCGCAGGCCCCAATCACGTGTTACCAACCGCAGGCGCGGCGCGATTTAGTTCGCCTTTAGGCGTCTGGGATTTTGTAAAGGCCTCCACGGTTCTGCATTATTCAAAATCCGCCCTACAGCGCCTGAGCTCAGATATCGCGCTTCTGACCGATATGGAAGGGTTGGACGCTCATCACTTGGCGGTTAAACACAGACTTTAATTAACACGTAAGTCCATCAATCGTGGACTTACGTGTTAATTTTAGGCAAAGGCCGTTCGTTTTATTATTTCTCTGAACATATCTTTCGACCACGCCTCTAGTCGCGACGTATCTTTTATATAAGGGCGTATGTCAGCGAGTACTTTTTCCATCTCGACAGAATCAACGGCTTCTTCCAACATGCGTACCAATAATTTTTCGGTCAATCGAGTTGATTTTTCAAGATTGCCTGATTGCTTCATTTTTGCTTCCAAATGCCTCAGATGCACAGGAATTTTTTGTTTAACATACCAAACCCAGTCAAACCAATCGCGACCTTTTATTCGACCCCTCCAGTTCCTGCACAAAAGCGCGTGAAGCTTACCAGCAAAAAGATCCGGTTTCGAAACCGCTCTAACTGCAAATTCGATTGGCTCATATACAACTAAGACCTCCGTATTAAAATAGGGCGGCGGCTGGGTATCTACTTCAAACTTGACCTTCAATACCTTTCTTTCCAAACGGATAACAAAATCATTAAGCTGCGTATTTGCTTTTACAAACGCGGACTGAACAACACTATCCTGCCTCTTGTCTTTTTGATGAATTTCGACCTTCATCCCTAAACTCTCCAACTCGTCTCGCACCGCATTATGATATCGAGCCAGGCGGAAATTCGGATCCGGGACCAACAATGAAAAATCCAAATCTTCCGAAAAACGATCCAGACCATAAAGCAGACGCAAAGCGGTGCCCCCATAAAATGCGGCATGTTCAAAAAATTTTGCCCGCCAAAGACCTAAAAGCGCAATTTCTTGAATAATCTCTTTAAATGCGTTTTCGCCCGATTTGGCATTAAATTCGTCGACATCATACTTCTTCAGCATTTTTTGGATGACGGGATTCATGTGTGTTTCTTTATCCAATTAGCCAAACGGCTAACATTCGGATGTTCATAAACGCGAGCGATTTCTTGAAGTCGCGTCGATCGAAATTTCAAAAACTCTTCTTCAGAAATACGCAAATTTTCAAATAGATGCTCCTCAAATTCTTTCATCGAAGTTAAGATCTCCGTCCGAGCCAGTAAATCAGCCAACGCTTTTTCCGGCGTCGCCATCAATGCCGATCGGTTGGCGTCAATAGTAACCCGACCAATCCCCAGCGCGTATTTAGAGACCGGTAATGATCGATAGGCAAACTCGCCTATGGGAGTTTTAAATACCTTGCTTCGCTTCGTTGTCATATTAGATATATTTTCAACCCGCTCAGGAATAAGTCCGTACCAGCTCAACGCATACTCCAAGGAAATATACGACGGTCCATAGATCAAATTTGCTACGACTTCCCTCGAATAAGGCTCTTTGGCAAAACCTTTCCTGGCCACATACAACCCTTTTTTAACGCGCAAGAGCACGCCACGCCGGGTAAGCTTAAGAATCTCTCTGCGCGGATGCCGATATCGAGAGAAATAATTCAAAAGATACTGATAATCCACTTCCGAGGGAAATACTATATTTTCAGTCATATTAAAAACCTGTATGTTACCATTTTAGTAACATACTAGCATAAAAACAAAGCTAAAAATAAATATTTATTGGTACCGAGGGCCGGACTCGAACCGGCATGGCCCGTTGAAAGGCCAATGGATTTTAAGTCCATCGTGTCTACCATTTCACCACCTCGGCACGATTTGAACTATACAACAGTCAAAAAATAATTGACAATTAGCACTCGGATCATTAGAGTGCTAATACTTTCAAAATAATCTCAAAAAAGGAGTTGGACCATGAGTAAGAACGTAAAGTTACAACCTCTTGCGGACAGGGTTATCCTGGAACCACAAGTAGGCGAAAAAACGACGAAGTCTGGAATCGTATTGCCGGATACCGCTAAAGAAAAACCCCAAAGCGGCGTTGTTATCGCTGTTGGACCGGGCAAAACCAGCGAAGAAGGAAAGACCATTCCTTTGAGCGTTAAAGTGGGCGACCGCGTGATTTATGCAAAGTATGGCGGCACCGAAATCAAGGTAGACGGCAACGAATACCTGATCGTCAAAGAAAACGATATTCTAGCAATCGAAAAAATATAATAATTTTTTAGGAGGAATAAACTGTGGGTGCGAAACAATTAAAATATTCTGACGATGCATGGCGTTCACTAGCCGAAGGCATTAAGAAAGTAGCCGACGCCGTGGGCAGCACATTGGGTCCGAACGGAAACAATGTTGTTCTAGAAAAAAAATGGGGATCGCCAACCATCACCAATGACGGCGTCACCATCGCAAAAGAAATTGAATTGGAAGATCCGTTTGAAAATATGGGCGCGCAACTTCTTAAAGAAGTCGCTTCCAAAACCAACGATATCGCCGGAGACGGCACCACCACCGCCACCATTCTTGGCCAAGCCATCTTTAAAGAAGGACTCAAGAACGTGGTCGCAGGCGCTAATGCGATTATGGTTAAAAAAGGCATCGAAAAAGCGGTTCAAGTTGTTATCGAAGGCTTAAAGAAACAAAGCAAGGCTGTAGAAACAAAAGAAGCCATTGCACAGGTGGCTTCTATTTCCGCCAACAACGACGAAGAAATCGGCAAGTTGATCGCAGACGCGATGGACAAAGTCGGCAAAGACGGCGTTATCACCGTTGAAGAATCCAAGGGAATCGAAACGGAACTGGAAATCGTTGAAGGGATGCAATTCGATAAGGGCTATGCCTCTCCTTATATGATTACCGACAAAGATAGAATGGAAGCGTCATTGAATGATCCGTTTATCTTCATCACCGACAAGAAAATCTCCGCCATTAAAGATTTGCTTCCGGTACTGGAAAAAGTGGTTCAAACCGGAAAACCGCTCGTGATTATCGCCGAAGATATCGAAGGCGAAGCGTTAGCAACGCTTGTTGTAAACAAACTTCGCGGTACGCTAAACGCAATCGCGATCAAGGCTCCTGGCTTTGGCGATCGTAGAAAAGCGATGTTGGAAGATATCGCAATTTTAACCGGCGGCGAAGTGATTTCCGAAGATAAAGGGATGACATTAGAAGCCGTTGAACTTCGTTCATTAGGCCAGGCAACTAAGGTTAAAGCGGACAAAGAAAAAACAACGATCGTTCAAGGCAAAGGCGATTCGAAAAAAATCAACGATCTCCAAGAAGGCGATTTGTTGGAGTTGCTGGTTG
>CAYGHZ010000136.1:0-6492 GCA_964349635.1 uncultured Candidatus Marinamargulisbacteria bacterium | reverse complement strand
GCAGTATCGCCGGACAGCGCGGTCAAATCCGTGGCCAGCGCCCATGCCGATCCGTTCCAGCGCAACGTTTGGCCGCTCGCGCTTCCCCGATATAATCCAAATTGATTGTTGGCGTCTTTTACCAATCCCATATTCGAGCTGGCGGTATACGTCGCGGCGACCGGCAGAGACGTCCATGACAAACTATCCACCCCATCAGTGGACAACAACTGTCCGGACGTCCCTGCCGTATTTGGAAATTTCAACAGCGCCGAACCCAACCGCGTACGGCCCGTTCCGTTTGACCGTAAATCGACACTCCCGTTGGTTCCCGCCGTCAACACGATATTCGCGTTCGACGACACCAACAGATTTCCCTGGGTCGCTTTGATCCGGTATCCAAACGTATCGAGTTCGCCCCCCAACCGTGGCGCGGTATCGTTCATCAATGCAGTGAAGTATGTAGCGGGCGATAATTTGATCTGACCAGTGGCGGAATTGCGGAGCAAAAGGCTTGTCTGACTAACATCGGTCTCAACAGGAAGAGCTTTTAAAAATACATTGCCGGTAACGGTCAAGGTATCCAAATCTCCAACGCGAGTAATGTTAGTAATGCTCCCGGCGATTTTGCTGGCCGAAATGGTCCCCAAAATATGTTTTTCTTGGATAACGCTGTCCTTGATCATCGATCCCGTAATAAAGGAATTAGGAATCTGAGACGCGGAAAGTGTGCCGGAAAACGCCGACACATTGGGCGTGTTGATCACCCGGGTCGTCGCCCAATTAAACGTCGGGATGCTATCCGCAAACCGCGCGTTCACGGCGATCGGAACGCCGTATTCAATGATCGGCAACGTAACGACCTCGTTATCAACTTGAAATGAAATCTGCACCGGCCCCGAACCAAATACCTTCGGCTCCAGACGCGGCCCGCCCTGCGCGCCGCCCAATACGACGTTGGCGATCCCATCGACAAAATCCACATTGTTAAATTGGTTTTCATAGGTCTTGGTCTCCGGCGTCCCGGACAACCCGACCGTATGAACGCGAACAATCACATTTTTCAGGCCCGAGATCGGCTTTTTGGTTACCGTATCCAAAATCTTGACCTCAAGCCGAATACTATTAACAGGTTCAGCGGCCACCGCAACCGACGCAAACATCACAACTATCCCAACAAGTACCGTCCATTTTCGCCACTCCATTTTCTTTCCTCCTTTGATGGGTTTATATATCTAGGACTGTAGAAAAATAGTGCGTACTATCAAATTCAAAATGATCGCTCTTTTCGTAAGCGTAATAAACCTGCAGGGAATTTAGCTTAAGGCCCAGTCCCAACGTCCCGCTGGTTTTGGGTTTCGCCACGCCGGGAACCATCGATTCTTTGTATCCGGCGAGAATCTGAAAATAGCGCGCAAACCCGGGCGCATAAACAAGCCCGGCGGAAATCAGGTTTTGCCCGCCGGAATTTTTTAATTGAAACAACAAGTCCGTATCAAAAAATCCGTACGTAACCCCCGATATCCACTGAAAGGGCAGCTTCTCGCTAACGCCCGAATTATAATTCATGTGAAACGGAAACACGTTTTTAATCGCCATCGAAAAACTGATTTTTTCCAGATCCAGAATCGCGCCAATATCCACGTTGTATCCCGAGCCGGAAACGTCATGGAAGGCCGTGGCATACCGCGTCGCCGCCGCCCCAAGCGACAATCGTTGATCCGGAAATTGTTTTTGGTAAACCAACTTGGACACCGTGTTTTTATAATCGAATTCGGAAATCGTATAAAAAGGTTCGTTCAAATTTTGCGACGCATCCCTCTTTCCGGTAAAAGGGACATTCAGGATCGAGGCTTGCATAAACCCCACCCCGATCGTCCCGAAGGGAGTCTGAGTCGTCATCCCCACAGAATTAAAGGTGAATTCGTTCATTAACGTAGCCGAAAACAACGCAAGGGAACTGCCCGTGCGAGACGATATCCCCGCCGGGTTTCCAAATATTTCGCTGGGCGAATAACTAAAGCCCTCGATATTTCCAATCGCAATCGTTCTGGCCGAACTGCCCAGATCGGTAATCATCTGATAGTCCCCGGCCCTTAGGCCGCCGGCCCAAACGGGGATCACAGCGGAGAATACAAGCAAAATTTTCGTCATTCTGTTCATGGCTTTATCGCAAACCTCCCTTTCCCTAAGATTTTTCCTTCGCTAATCAGGAGAAACAAATAGACGCCCACCGGAAGATATTGCCCGCCAAAAGAGGCACGATTAAACCGGATTTTGTTGTACGTTAAATCGCCGCCAAAACCCCCATTCGATCCTTTGCTATAAAAATCCCTAAAACACTCTTTGCCGAACATCGTGTAAATCCGGACCTCGACGTCGGACTCTTTTGAAAGCTGGTACCCCAGTTCCGCGCCATCGTCCAAACGGAACGGGTTCGGATAAAACAGCGGCTCGATCCGAACCTGCACGGAAGCGGTGGCCGCCGGGGTAGAGAACGCAATGCCCGCCGGCGTGCGCGTTGTCGTAAACGAAAAAGCGACAAGCGCCCGACTATTCGCATTCGCCCAGGCCGTGGACGGATTAAAAAAACGCGTGTTGAGGAATTTCTTATCCTCGATTTTCAATTCGGCATAAGACGCCGCCGCACTGAAAATAATCACAAGAGCAAGGCACATACCGAGTTTAATTGAGTTCATTAAGTCCACCTTTCTAATTTAGTCTTTCAGATCTAAATCAAAAGCTAACTTGTCTCAAACCGACTCAAAAATCTGTACCGAAAAAGTGTCTTGTCCTGGAAAGGAGGGCCAATAAATCAGCTTTTTTTTTAGAAGTCAACAACTATTTTTTCCAGTTATGCGCCCCCAAAAAAAACTCTTGCCTCCGATAAATTAACTGTGATACATGTTTCCGGCACACTTTCAAAACACTATCTTTCTCGCCAAATTAGGCCCTTAAAGAATTTCATAACATCCCACATCGTTTTAGTTGTTTTTTCTCTCAATGATCTGAATTCATTTCATATTAAGGAGGAAGCGCTATGCGAGTTTCTAATCTCTTTGGGTGTTGTTCAAGGGCCAGACAACCTCGGCCAAATCCACGGACTGAGAAAATGGCGAGTCCGGATATTGTCAAAAGCCCCAGCGCTATCGCTATAAGCTCCCCGCCAGCCCATCCTCTGCCACCCTCGACCGCGCCAAACCGAAGCGAATGGACGCTCGGAGGCATAATAAAGGGATGCCTTTTGATACTCGGGGCCGGGGCCGCAATAGCTTGGGCCGTGTTGCCGAACTTGCGTGCGGAAACATGTAATAGCCCCAATCCTATCAGACCCCGGGTACACCCGCTGGGGATTCCCCCATACTGCCCGGCTAACCTTGCTCCAACCGGCGATACCGAATATAGAGTCGATTCGACCACCGACGTCACTCTCTTTTCGAATACCGGATTCCCGAGAATTCCATTCGGTTTGGCGACGATAGAATCGGCCAACGCTCTGCTCTTTAACATGTCCGGAGAGCTACACGCCCGGTGTCTTAATGTAACCGCCACACCGATAGACTGCCAAATAATCTTCGGCGCAACCGACGCGCATGCGGCACGGCTTAACGAGCAATTTTATATTTTGCGCAATTCCGGCGATGGCGCATTACGCACTTGCGCGCGGCAAGTGTATGACAATCAATTCAAACCCTATTACGACCTACACATCAAACTAAACCCGGCGTATCAAAGTTTTTATAATCAAACCAATACAACCCAAGCCTCGCTGAACGCGACAGCATTTTGCCTGGGCCAAAACTTTACGCAAAATCCTCTCCCTCAGACTCCGCTGAATTTGACCGACTCATGTATAAAAGCCAATTTTACGCTTGTTCCAACACCTTCGATTCCTTTCAACCTCACCGAACTTTGCCCTCCCTCGGTCAACATCACCCATTGGGTAAATATAACAACACCATGTCCCCAACAAAACGACACGGCGACCAATGGAACGTTTTGCCCACCATCATTCAATACCACAACCTGGGTAAACGTAACGATCCCCTGTCCACCACCGGTGAATATTACAACGCCTTGTCTGCCGCCAAATATCACAGAAATTTGCCCCCCTTCCGTCAACACAACGAACTACGTCAATGTCACAACGCCTTGTCCCCAACAAAACGTCACTGCGACCAATGGAACATCTTGCCCGCCCTCCTTCAACATCACCAACATCGTCAATACAACCTTTTACGTCGAGGTACCGGGAGAGTGCCCTAATTCGACGACGAATGTGACTCTGCCTTGCCCAATCCCGAGAAACATTTCGCAAGGCAACGATACCGTCATACTCCTACCCCCCTCTATTTCCTTTGCAGAATCCTTAAGATCTGGCACAAACCCGTATTTGTGGGTCGGGGGGATACTAGGAGCGTTTGGCAGCGTATTGGGTTACTGGACCGTCAATTGGACGCGGGGGAATCCATTTTTTCCAGACCTGTCGGGCCCAGGCGCCACCAATTTCAAATTTCCGAAAACGGCATCTCCCAACGTGGGCAACCGGGCCCTCCGAGGCATTATTAATAAGGAAAATACCGACGCGAAGGGATTAAATCTCGACCAAGCATTGCCCGTGCGAAACCAATTACAGTTGCGAGGAGCATCGGTTTTAATGCCTTCCCTTATTCAAGGTTGCTATGCCGGATTAACCGCCGCGATCGCCTACAACACCCTCGACCGCAGCGACGCCGACAGATTAATGATTACGCATAGCTTCGGAGCAGCGGCAACTTGGACATTCAACGCATGTCGAATGGCATATGGCGAAGGGTAGAGGAGGTTTTTATGAGATCACTATGCGTCGATACTAGACATTCGAATCGTTCTCCTTCTGGCTCTCATTCGGCACCAAGCTCCCCAAAGGGCGCATGTTCTCCTCCATTGCGAAGGCCATATCCGATAGCTCGATCACTGGTGAACATCGGCAGTGAAGGGTGGGCCAAGGACTCTATTAATAAGGTATACAATTGCCTCAATAAAATGTTCAACTCCATTGTGGGTCATTCAGGCTCAACGGATAGGGCGGCGAAACATTTGGATGACGTCATAGACCGACATACCAATCGAGCAGAAGCTGCAAAATCTATGGCCAAACACATGGTAACCACTGTCAGTCGCAGCAGCCAAAATACTTACAATAGACCTTGCCTTTATGCCATCGCTCGATTAGTCGCTGAAAATCGTACGGTGAGGTGTGAATATGAAGATGATGCTAAAGAGTTGTTAGAACTTATCCCCCCCTCCTCAAACCCAGCCCCTACCACCAAACTACCCGCTGCATCGTCCTCATCATCTTCATCCTCAATCAGTTCCAAATCCAGTCTATCTTCATCGTCATCGTCGTCGTCCTCATCGTCATCATCTTCCGGTGCAAAGTCGCCACGCCCAACGCCACCGCTGAGCAGGATCGAACAGTTACGTATAACAGGACAATTTATCGAAGTCAGCGCGGTGCTTAACAAAGATTGTGCCAACTTCTTGGCTAGAAACGCAACCGAAGTTCAAAAGTTAGACAAATTAACAACGGGGATTAAAAATGATTACGAGCGTTTAAACGACGCCCTCCCAAATTTTCGCAGACAACTGGGATTAGGCAGCTCTTCAGGCATGGATTTTTCGAGTGTGTCCAGTTCAGGCTCGGCCCCACCTACACGGCGCCCCAATATGGCTGAGCTCCGGAGTTATCTTAACCAGCGCAGCCTGGTCAGGAGCCAGGTAACCGAGGATGTCGTCGCTGCTCTTAGGAGACAAAAAAGCGAATCTAAGCAACTGTTACAGGACTCGCTGCAGGACTCGCTGGCGGAAAGTCTTGTTGGTATGAATAGCCTGGTTGAGGATAACTTTCCTCAGTTCAAAAGGGTGCCTCCTCAAGCTTCTTTAGACTCCGGGTTTAATACTGATTCGCATGCTTCGAGCACTTTAGTGATCAACATGCCTAGCGCCCATCTTTCATTTGCGAGTCTTGGGATGGATCCTCAAATCGACTCTTTTGCGCCAAGGTCAAGTTTGGACCGTTCAAGCAGTAACAGAAAATTAGATTTGCAGCTTAATGTAACCGATAGTTCAGGGCAGAACACACTCTCCCATTCAGCGCCCAGTACACCCACCAATACTTCGAATGCCACAAAAAGACGGCAATCTTTAGTTGCGATGTCTACCCAGAGCACCCCCACCCATTCCTCATCAAGTAGTTCAAGCAGCTCTTCAAGTTCATCAACATCAAGTAGTTCCAGCAGCTCTTCAAGCTCATCCTCTTCATCGAGCAGTTCATCGTCATAATGACCAAAATCATCTCCGTCAGAACAACGGATTGGAACCTGGCAATAACGAACCTGGTTCCCCTTATTCTAGAGACCTACGGCGACTACAAATCCGCAGCGTCTTATATCGCCAATGAAGTCGCTCCCGATTTCGGCGCGGGAGCAGGCTCCCGCGCAAGCGGGGGTCCATGAACGCCGGCGGATTCCC
>CAYGHZ010000135.1:0-6519 GCA_964349635.1 uncultured Candidatus Marinamargulisbacteria bacterium | reverse complement strand
ACATAAAATTCATATATTTTTTTAGATTTGTTTTTTCCATAATCAGCTCAATCGTCGACCGGATCGAATTGGAACACAGCCCAATGACATACCCTTCTTTTTTGAGAGCGGCCAACGCGTATTCGTGCTGAAACAACGGCTTACACCGCATGTGAATAATCTCAGTCGTGTATTGCTGTTTTAAATCGTTGATGATGGAATGTAATTTAACCGGAAGCCCCCGTTCCAGCGAAAGCATCTCTAGTTTCTTCCGGGTCGGCAACCCGTCAAACGTCACCAAATGATCGTAGCGGCTAATCGAAAAGCCAAATAACTCGAGCGCCCGGTTAAGCGCCTCATAATGCCAGTCTTTGGCGTCTACCAGAACCCCGTCCATATCAAAAAATATGGCTTTAATTTTCATTAAAAAATTCCTTTGCCCGTTGCGGAAAATCCGTGCACAACATAATGGACTGCAACTGATCTTGCGGCAAGCGGCTAAAATAGTGTTTCAATGTCGCCCATCGCTCCGAATAATCCCGCTTATGCAGTTCGGGAGACACGATGCACACTTTTTTGTTTTGATCCAAATGTCGCTTTAGGACAGCCGCATCGATCCACGCCCCTTCAAATTCGTCCATCCAAACACCGCCCGATTCTTCTAAAAATGAAGGCGCCGTTTCGTATTCGCTGCGACGGGTAAACACCGGCAAGCCCCGGCGAAGGTAGTTCCGCATATCCGGGATCGACATATCAAAGAAAAAAGATCCTGGAAAATTATACGAAGAAAAAAAATCCTGGAGCCCATCGGATTTTACGTTAATCGCCAACGGCGCATTTGACTCTCCGTACAGCCCCATAAATTCTTCAAACGTGATATTTCTTTCTTTGGAGGATGGAAGATCGTGAGAGATGACAATTTGACCATCCAAATCGCGGACGTCCAACTCGATGCCAAACCCCTGAGAGAGTGCGCGACGAAAAGCGACCGCGCTATTTTTTTCGGATTCGTCCGCCCAAAATCCGCGGTGGGCCAGGATTTTAATTTGGTATGCCATGCGAGGACTTAAATTTAAGAGGAATTGGGTCTATATTGTCAATCTATGGCTATTCTAGTGACCGGCGGCGCCGGATTTATTGGATCGCATCTCTGCGAATCACTCCTCACGCTCACCACTGACCGCATTCTTTGTTGCGACAATTTCGATCCTTTTTATGATATTTCCTTAAAGAAAAAAAACCTTTCCCCTCTTCTAAATAATCCCCGGTTTCGGTTTATTGAAGCCGACATTCGCAACCCGGATGCGATGGATAAAATTTTTTCCGATGAAAAAATAACCGAGGTTGTTCATCTTGCCGCCAAAGCGGGTGTTCGGCCTTCCATTCAAGACCCGTTGGGCTACGTCGATACCAATATCCATGGCACGGTCGTGCTGCTTGAGCTGGCCAAGAAATATAAAATCAGCAAGTTCTTGTTCGCATCCTCATCCTCGGTTTATGGAAACAATCAAAAAGTCCCCTTTTCCGAAACCGATAATGTCGACACCCCCATTTCACCCTATGCCGCCACCAAAAAAGCCGGTGAATTGCTGTGCTTTAATTACCATCATCTCTATCAGATCCCGATTGTTTGCCTGCGATTCTTCACGGTTTATGGTCCGCGCCAACGGCCGGAAATGGCGATTCATAAATTTGCTCGCCTGATGCAACAAGGCAGAGAAATCCCACTTTACAATTATGGAAAATGCCATCGAGACTATACCTATGTCACCGATATTGTTGATGGCATCTTAACTATATTTAAACGCGATTTTACGTACGATGTGGTCAATTTGGGAGAATCGGCTACGACGACGACCTTGGAGCTTATCGCTTTGCTCGAACAAAACCTTGGCGTCACCGCAAAAACGGTGCTATTGCCGCCGGAGCCCGGCGATGTGGACATTACGTATGCCGATATCGAAAGGGCAAAATCCCGCTACGGCTACGCGCCTAAAATTCCGATCGCTTTGGGAATCGAAAAATTTTCGGCTTGGGTGAAGCTAGGCCTGTGAGCTCCTGTAGCGTCTGGCCTCGACATATTCTTCTTTCAGGAAAAGAAGAAATTCGAAAATAAAACTAAGGAATACGCTCGACAATAGCCCGATAATAAAGCCAATCCCTAGGAAAATTCGGGCCGGATATTTAAACGGCCGTGTTTCCATAATAGCCCGATCCACCACCTGGATAAACGATTTGACCGGCATCATATGCACGTCCTCGTTAAATTGTTCGATCGCCGTGGGAAAATAGTTCGCTATTTTTTGGGCCACCTCCGGACTGGGCCATTCTGCAGAAAATGACACGATTCCGTTTTCGCCTTTGCTTATCGATATTTTATGGAGATAGTTTTCAGGGGCCGTGTTTTCCGGTAAGGGCAATTCCATTAGTTTAAGATCGTTTTTTAGCAGATTGACAAACGTGCGGCTTTTAACAGCTCCGAAAATTAGGTCTTCCGGCGATCCCGACGACGAAAAAAAAGAACTGCCAAACGACCCCAGAACACCCCCGAGGGACGGCCCCTGGCCGGAGTCTTTTACGACAAAAAACGTAAGGGTGCTTCGATAAACGATATCCTGCTTCTTATAGAGATAAAACCCTGCGCAAAAGGCGGCTAGCGTGACGAGTAAAATAAAAAATTTGTATTTGTCCAATACCAACAAAATATTTCGTACTCGAACTTCGTCGGTAAAATGGGAATTTTCTTTCATAATCGGGAGTTCAGAATAACCTAAAACAGCAGGCCGCGCAAACCGCCGCCAAATAAACGAATAGCGCTTTTGCGGCGGTCGGATGAATCGGCATTTTTCCCAAGAAAACCTTCTTTCGTCCCCCAAAAACCCTATCTAACGCCGTACGAATACCCCCCGGTAGGTTGATTAAAAACGGATAGGCGCCATTTAAGCGGCCGAACCGTTTCCCTTCTTCAAAATATGAAAAATCGTTATTTAAGACGTAGACAAAATAAGGAAAGTTGTTCAGGGACGACGGATACTGTTGACTGTCCGACTCGAACGGCGTTGCGTCGATTCGCAGATTCGGATTCCCGACGGCCGTAAAGGGCTGACCGGATTTAAAGCGACCGCGCAGATCGGCGATGCTTAATGGCCTATTGGCGGCGTCGACGGCGTATCCGTTGTAATTGCTGTCGTAATATATCCATTTTCGATGTTGGGGAGAGTACACTTCCACCCCGGCATGGCTAGTGTAATGATTGAAAAACCTAATTTCCCTCGCCGAATATCCCACTGTTCGCAATGCCGCTATAAAAATTTTTGAAAAATTGCCGCATAATAGCGGCTCCCCCGCCAAGGCTCTTTTCCAAATCGACGAAACGGAGTCGCCATTCGCGATTTTAGCCGAAACGACCGGATTTTTTTTCATCATACTTAAAATCATATCGCCCACATTCTGAAACCGGATCAAATCTTCTTTCGAGCTTTGGATTACCTGCTGCGCCGCCGCACGCATCTGGGGCCATTGCTCTTCGGAATCCTGTCGAAAACCGAATCGGGCCAGCTGATTCGGCGGCAGGTCAATATCCTCGGCCCGCGTCGGCGACTCAAACCGAAAAAAAACGGATCGCGCCACGTTTCGGTTCGAAAGCAGCCCAAAAAGAGCGGCGCAATGCGCAATAAGAATAACCGATATCCACAGTTTACTTGGAAATCGGGAGGGATTAACGGACTTGTTCTTTTTTTTCAACCAAATCGACTAAATCGCCCACATTCTTAAGGTCTTGCAACTCTCCCAGAGCAAATTTAACTTTGAAGCGCTTCTCCACGCCCAACACCAATCGGATATTGTTCAGAGAATCCCAATTATCCACCGACGACGCGTTATCTTGCCTCGAAATTTTAAGATTAGGATTTTGAAAAACGTCTTGAAATATTTTTTCGACTTCAGAGAATCGGGCGTTGTTTTCCATAGGGTATCCCATCACTATAAAGTGACTCAAAAAAATTTTCAATTAATTGACATGCTTCATCTAATCCCATTAAATTGCAGAGATGCTTGTCGCCGAAAGAAGCCAGGTCACCGCGGAGCGCAAAAATGACGGTGATCTCTATCGTACGGCCTTGCGTATTCGGCGCGTGGAAGAAACCTTTTTGGAGCTGTTTTCGAAAGGGAAATTGAACGGAACTGTTCACACCTGCGTCGGACAGGAATTTTCTGCGCTTGCGTTTGCCGGCCAGCTCAATAGCTCCGACTTTGTGTTTTCGAACCATCGCTGTCATGGGCACTATCTGGCGTTTACCAACGATGTCCGGGGACTTTTGGCGGAATTGATGGGCAAGGAATCCGGAACATGCGGCGGAATCGGAAGCTCGCAACATCTTTGTAAGGACAATTTCTTCTCGAACGGAATCCAGGGCGGAATTACTCCGGTGGCCGCCGGTTTTGCGCTGGCCCAAAAAATGGCAGGCCTGGCCTCCATTGGCATTGTCTTTATCGGAGACGGCACGTTGGGCGAAGGCGTGGTTTATGAAACCATGAATATCGCGTCCAAGTGGGACATCCCATTGTTAATGGTTTGCGAAAATAATTTTTATGCGCAATCCACGTCGATTCAACATAATCTGGCCGGCGATATCCTGTCGCGACCCAAGGCATTTGGCATCACGACGTTTCACGGCGCGACCTTTGACCCGCTGCGCTTGATGGACTCGGCGAAAGAAGCGATTGACTATGTACGAAAAAATCAGCGCCCCGCGTTTTTTCTCGTGGAAACGTATCGGCTCAATGCGCATTCCAAAGGGGACGACGATCGCGACGCCCAAGAGCTGGCCGCCTATCGGGCGAAAGATCCGCTGTGCCAGTTCCAGGCCCAATTTCCGAGCGAGTATTCGGAGTATTTGGACGAGATCAACACGTCGATTGACGGCATCGTCGGCGCGTTGCTGACCGAACGGGAAATGCCGCTCGACGCCTATGTCGATACGGACAGTCCCGCAATTGTCGATCGTCGATGGAGCCCGATCGCGCCGGTAGCCGATCGGCAGGTCAATCGCATCCATCACTTCTTCTCCGAGGCTATGGCGAAAAATGAGAACATCGTGTTTATCGGGGAAGATATCCTTCACCCCTACGGCGGCGCGTTTAAAGTAGCCAAAGACCTGTCTCAACGCTTTCCCGATCGCGTCTTTTCAACGCCGATTAGCGAGGCTGCGATCACCGGTATCGCCAACGGACTGGCACTGGCGGGGAAGCGTCCTTTTGTGGAGATTATGTTTGGCGATTTTACGACTCTTTGTTTGGATCAACTCCTCAACCATGCCGCAAAGTTTCATCATATGTACAACAAACAGGCGTATTGCCCCATGGTGTTGCGCACTCCGATGGGAGGGAAGCGCGGATACGGACCCACACATTCGCAGACCCTTGATAAAATTCTGGCCGGAATCGGCGTCACCACGGTAGCTTTAAACACGCTGATTGATCCCGGCATCGTCTATGCCTCTGTACTTAACGAAAAGCACCCGGTAATCGTGATTGAAAACAAGTTGGACTATGGCAAAAAAATCGGCGACGCCGCCTTGCCAAATTACGTTTTTCTCACGAATGACTCCCCCTATCCAACCGTTCGGATTTCTCCGGTTATTTCGACGCCTTCATTAACATTGGTCGCCTACGGCGGCATGGTCGAAACCGTACTCAAATGCATCGAAGATCTTTTTTTAGAATTCGAATTGATCGCGGAGCTGATTGTCCCAACGCAAATTTATCCAATGGACTATGCTCCCATTTTCGATTCCGTTTCTAAAACCCGCCGCCTGGCCGTTATTGAAGAAGGAACGCCCGCGAACGGAATAGGCGCGGAAATTGTCGCCACGGTGTCCGAAAAAATGGCCGGGGCCATCGCCGTAAAACGCATTGCCGCGCTGCCGGCGCCCATTCCCTCGTGCCGGTCATTGGAAGATCAGGTGTTGCCCGGCAAGGAGAGAATCCTTCGGGAATTAGGAGGCATGGTATGACCGCGTTGCAGGAATATGTCGTTCCGCAAGAAAATATTAATGATGAGTACGCCGTGGTATTAAAAACCCATTTAAAAACCGGCGAAAAAGTTCGGGCCGGCGTTCCGGTCGCCGAAATCGAGTTTTCCAAATCCTCCGTTCTGATCGAAGCGGAACACGAGGGATTCGTTGAATATTTTTCCTCGCAAGGCGACCAAGTCGCCATCGGACGAACGCTTTTTAAGATTCACCGATCCTGGGACGAAAAACGTTCGGAGCAGCTACAGGTCGACAGCGCCGTATCCGCCCTGGTTTCTCCGACATTCAGCAAACGGGCCGCCGCTTACATGCACGACCACGCCATCACGACAGATGCCTTTCATGGCGCCGATTTTGTAACATTGGAGACTATTACGGGGAAATCTTCGTCCGCCCAAAAAGATACCAAACGTCCGAAATTACCCACTAAAATTGAAAAATTATCCCCGACAAAATCGGCCGAAATAGTTCAGCTGTCGGATATTCAAAAAAACGGTCTTCGCAGCAC
>CAYGHZ010000134.1:563-6572 GCA_964349635.1 uncultured Candidatus Marinamargulisbacteria bacterium | reverse complement strand
GGAAGAAGGCCTTTTGGTGGGGATTTCGGCGGGAGCGAATGTGCATGCAGCCGTTGAAATCGGCAAACGACCGGAAAACAAAGGAAAAATGATCGTGACGATTTTACCGGATTTGGGCGAGCGTTATTTAAGTACAATTCTTTATCAATAGGAGAAAAAACATGGATATCACCATCAACGGTCAAAACGAAACATTTGAAAACGGCACGATCTCGGATTTGCTGAAAGCAAAAAATGTTCAAATGCCGGAGATGGTGTCCGTGGAATATAACGGCGAAATATTAGACCGCGAAAAGTTTGGGACGACGCAGGTGAAGTCGGGCGACGCGATTGAGTTCTTGTACTTTATGGGGGGCGGCGATGCATTTCGAAACTAAGGCGATTCATGGCGGGGCCGGCCCGGATGCGACGGGGGCTACGCGTACGCCCATTTATCAAACGGCGGCGTTTACGCATGCGACCGCGGAAGACTTAGAAGACACGTTTAAGGGTCGGAAATTTGGCTATTTTTATTCTCGTGTTGCTAATCCGACGGTTGCTGATTTAGAGGCTCGGTTAAATCAGCTTGAAGACGGACGTGGCGCCGTGGCGGTAGCGACGGGAATGGCGGCGAATGCGGCGGCGATTTTTGCGTTGGCGAAATCCGGCGATAATATCGTGGCGTCAAAAAGTTTATTCGGAAGTACGACTCAATTATTAAATGGAGTGGTTAAAAACAGTGGTATCGAGGTTCGGTTTGTGGATGCGACCGATATTCTCGCCTATAAGGCAGCAATCGATACAAAGACCCGGCTGGTGTTTTTGGAAACGATCGGAAACCCCAGTATGGAAGTGCCGGATATGACGGCGCTTTCGGCCGTTACTCGCGCGGCGGGGGTGCCGTTGGTTGTGGACAGTACCTTCACTACTCCGTACTTATTTCAAGCTAAAGCGTTTGGTGTGGACGTGGTCATTCATTCTACGACCAAATATTTATGCGGCGGTGGTACGGCGTTGGGTGGTGTGGTGATCGATACCGGCACGTTTCATTGGAAGCTGGATCTCACCGAAAAATTTGGCGATATGGCGTTTTTGGCTACGTTGCGGAAGTTGCGCACAACGATGGGTTTTAGTCAGTCGCCGCAAAATGCGTTTTATTCGGAATTGGGTCTGGAAACGCTGGCATTGCGGATGGAGCGGCATTGCGCCAATGCGTTGAATCTATCCAAATTTTTGAAAACAAAGGCGTCTTCGGTTTCGTATCCGGGGCTGCCGGATCATCCGAATCACGATGTGGCGGCTCGCCAATTCAACGATCATTTTGGCGGAATGTTAACGTTTCGGGTGGGCAGCAAAGAGGCGGCGTTTAAGGTGATCAATCGATTAAAAATCGCTAAAAATCAGGCCAATTTGGGGGACGCGAAGACGTTGGTATTGCATCCTCGTTCAACGATTTACCGCGATTTTACCCAAAAGGAAGCTGAAGAATCCGGCGTGTTCGACGATTTAATTCGGGTCTCTGTGGGATTAGAGCATATCGAAGATCTTAAAGCGGATTTTGGAGGGGCTCTGTCATGAATTTAACCGAAGATCAGATCGAACGTTACAGTCGTCATATCATCTTAAAAGACGTTGGCGGTAAAGGTCAGGAAAAAATCTTAAATGCGAAAGTGTTGATTGTTGGGGCAGGCGGATTGGGCGCGCCGGTAGCGCTGTATTTGGCGGCGGCGGGCGTGGGAACAATCGGTTTAATCGATGGCGACGTGGTCGATATGACCAATTTGCAACGCCAAGTGATTCATTTTACGCCGGATGTGAACAAGCCCAAGGTGCAATCGGCCAAGGAAAAAATTGAGCAGATTAATCCGGACGTGAAGGTGATTACGCATCAGGCACTTCTGTTGGCCGAAAACGCGTTTGATCTGATTAAAGATTATGACTTTATTGTTGATGGCACGGATAATTTTCCGGCAAAGTTTTTGGTGAATGACGCCTGCGTCCTGGCCAAAAAACCGTTTTCCCACGGTGGTATCTTGCGGTTTGACGGGCAAACGATGACGCATACGCCGGGTCATGCTTGCTACCGATGCGTATTTAAAGAACCGCCTCCGAAAAATTTGGTGCCGACGTGCAGCCAGGCCGGCGTTTTGGGCGCGGTTGCCGGTATGTTGGGGACAATCCAGGCAGCGGAAGCGTTGAAATTTATTGTTGGTACCGGCGAGTTGCTGGTTAATCGCATGCTTATTTTTAATGCGCAATCAATGAATTTTAGGACGGTAAAGTTCAAGAAAAATCCGCATTGCCCGGTGTGCGGCGAGAATCCAACGATTACGGAGTTACACGATTTGGAACAGGCGGTGTGCGATATTCGATGAAAATTTTGAAGGCCGTTTTTAATGAAATGGTGGCCCATGCCAAGCAATTGGCGCCAGTCGAGTCGTGCGGGTATTTGGCGGGTAAGGACGGGCAGGCGACGCGGTTTTATCCGATGACCAACGTTGATAACAGCCCGGAACATTTTTCGTTTGATCCCAAAGAGCAATTTAAAGTGCTCAAGGAGGCCAGAAATGACGGACTTACGTTGCTATCGGTCTATCACTCGCATCCGGAATCACCGGCGCGGTTATCGGAAGAAGACGTTCGGCTTTTGTATGATCCGGCTATGGTCTACATCATTGTGTCGCTGATGGGGCCAAAAGAGGATGTGAAAGGTTATCGCATTCGAAAGCCGGATGAGAAAAGCGTTGAAATCGATCGTGTGAATCTTGAATTAATCTAAGGAGAATGGCTATGAAAACGTTTTATGTAACGCCCGATACACTGCCCGCCGAACAAGATCAGTTTGCTCTAGATATTAAAGAATATGCGTCGGGTTCTATCAATCCCGTTAAATTTAAAGCGATTCGCGTGGCGCATGGCGTCTATGAACAGCGTCAAAATCATACGTACATGATTCGTATTCGTTGCGCGGCCGGTGGGATTACGCCAAAACAGCTGCGCAAGGTGGCCGAACTGGGCGAAAAATATGGCAGCGGCGAAGTGCATTTTACGACCCGTCAGGAAGTGCAGTTGCACAACGTTCTTATTCAAGACGTTATGAAAATCATCAAAGGTCTTCACGACGTCGGCTTGAGTTCGCGAGGTGGCGGAGGCAACACTATACGCAATATTTTGACCTCGCCGGATTCCGGAATTAATCCTGACGAAGTGTTTGACGTCGATCCGTATGCGACGGCATTAACGACCCGGATGATCTGCGAACCGGATTCTTGGAACCTGCCGCGCAAGTTCAAAATTGCGATGTCCAACAGTCCAAAAGACACGGCCTATACGCAAGCGACTTGTTTAGGTTTTGTGGCGAAGATGAACGGCAAGAAAAAGGGTTTTCAGGTGTTCTGCGCGGGTGGGATGGGCGCCAAGCCGATGGTGGGCAATATGTTGTTTGATTGGGTGCCCGAAAACCACGTCTATCAAATCACGAAAGCCATGAAAATAATGTTTGATAAACATGGCAATCGTCGCAGCAAATTCTCAAACCGCATTAAGTTTTTGTGGCGCAAATTGGATCGCGACGAGTTTGTCCGCTTGTTTGAAGAGGAATACAACAAGATTAAAGACGATCGCAGTTTGGATTTGGTGCTGGATCCGATGGAAAACGCGGCGAAGGAAACCAATTTAACCGTGATTTCCAAAAGCGGGCCGGACTTCGATCTGTGGAAAACCCGCTATCTGACCAAGCAAAAGCAACCGGGTTTGTTTTCGATTAAAATTCCGTTGCAATTGGGCGATTTGATTACCGAAGATGCTTATTCGCTGTGCAGCCTTCTGGATCATTTTGGCGATAATACGATTCGGTGCGATCGCGCGCAAAATATCCAGCTTCGCAATATTCCCGAAAAATATTTGGGCAATGCCTTTCAAACGACTCGCGGCCTCAAGAAAAGTTTGGTGGCCTATGCGCCGTTTTTGGGTAATATGATCAATTGTACCGGTGCTCAGACCTGCAAATTGGGAATCTGCTTACCGCGCGGTTTGTCCAAGGCGATTCGTGACCGGTTGGTTCAAAGCGATTTAAAATTGGATGAATTAAACGACTTCCGCATCAATATGTCGGGCTGCCCTAACACCTGCGGGATGCACCATGTCGCGGATCTGGGCTTTTTTGGGAAAATTGGTCGCAGCGAAAAGAAAAAAGATATTTATCCGGCGTATAACGTGTTGTCCGGCGCGCAAATTGGCGCAGGGGTTACCAAATATGCGGAACGTCAGGGCGAAGTATCCGCCAAACACATTCCAAATTTTATTCATGATTTTCTGAAAGTTTATTTGGGCAAAAAGAAAAGTTATGCAAGCTACCATGACTTTTTGGCGGCGGAAGGCAATGCCCTAATCGCAACGCTTTGTGAACAATATAAGCATGTCCCGGAATACGACGAAGACGCCAGTTATTACACGGACTTTGGCGCTAAAAAACGTCTTTCGTTAGACGAATTGGGAACGGCGGAATGTTCGGCCGGGATGTTCGATATGATCGATGTCGATAAAAAATTCATTGGCGCGCAGTTGGCGCAATTGGACAAAACTCCGGACGACAAACAGGCCTTGTATCGCATCGTGTTTCACGCATCGCGGATGTTATTGGTGACCCGAGGATTGGATGCCAAAGACGATGAACAGGTGTTCGATTTATTCGGCAAGCATTTTGTGACGACCGAGCTTGTGTCCAAAGATTATTTGGGAACGGTGAATGCGGCAAAATCCGGCGAGTTGGATCAGTTGAAAAAAGAACGCGCCATTGCCTTGGCCAATGAGGTGCTAGAGCTTTACAAAAATATGGATGATTCGTTGCGTTTTAAAACCAAGACCGGCGTTCCCGATATGGTGGCTCAGCCTGCGGTTGTAGAGAAAATAGCCAAAGATTACCGCGGCGTGGCGTGTCCGATGAACTTTGTGAAAACAAAACTGGTGTTGGATACGATGCAAGCCGGTCAGCAATTGGAAATTTTGTTGGACGATGGCGAACCCATCCAAAACGTGCCCAATTCGGTGAAGTTGGAAGGGCATAAAGTATTAGAACAAAAGAAGGTGGATAATCATTGGTCGGTACTCATTCAGAAGTCTTAGCCGAATATTTAGCCAAATATAAAAACCGCATTGCCTTGGCTTCCAGCCTGGGGGCCGAGGATCAGGTGCTGACCCATATGGTCGTGCAAATTGATCCGAACGCGCGCGTTTTTGTATTGGATACCGGTCGGCTGCATCAGGAAACCTATGACGTGTTGGACAAAACCCGCCGGGAATTGGGCGTGAACTACGAAATTATTTTCCCCGATGCCCAAAAAGTCGAAGCGATGGTGAATGCCAAGGGGATGAATCTCTTTTACGAAAGCGTCGAAAATCGCAAAGAGTGCTGCGGTGTTCGCAAAGTGGAAGGGTTGCGTCGCGTGCTTTCAACATGCGATGCCTGGATCACCGGGTTGCGTCGCGAACAGTCGGTGACGCGTGGTGAAATCAAGATGGTTGAACAAGACCAGGCTCATGGGATTTTAAAAATCAATCCGTTGGTGGATTGGCATACGCAGCAAGTTTGGGACTACATCAAAAAATACAATGTGCCGTATAACAAATTGCATGATCAAGGTTTCCCGTCGATTGGTTGCGCGCCGTGCACTCGGGCGATTAAGCCGGGTGAAGATTTGCGCGCGGGCCGATGGTGGTGGGAAAACCCGGAGCATAAAGAGTGTGGGTTGCATGTGGATAAAAATGGACGATTGGTACCCAAACAGTGAATCACTTAGAAAAATTAGAATCTCAAAGCGTTTACATCCTGCGCGAAGCGTACAAAGAATTTAAAAATCTTTGCATGCTCTGGTCCATTGGCAAGGACAGTACGGTGTTGTTGTGGCTGGCGCGCAAGGCGTTTTTTGGCCATGTGCCGTTTCCGCTCGTGCATATCGATACGCATTACAAAATTCCGGCGATGATCGAATATCGCGACCGGATGGCGGCAGAGTGGCATCTGAATATGGT
>CAYGHZ010000134.1:0-553 GCA_964349635.1 uncultured Candidatus Marinamargulisbacteria bacterium | reverse complement strand
CGTATCCCGATGGCGCCGTAGATCGGTTGACGTGCTGCCGATATTTAAAAAGCGAGGCGTTGCGTCACACGTTGTCGGGTGAGTGGCCGCGTTATCGCTTCGATCATTTTAAGAAGACGTATGTAAAAGACGAAAATAAAGAGCCCTATACCGGGGTGATCGTTGGCGTGCGCGCCGACGAAGAAGGTAGTCGCTCCAAAGAACGTTATTTCTCGCCGCGCGATAAACAAAGCGATTGGGACGTCGGCGATCAGCCGCCGGAATTGTGGAATCAGTTCAAGACCGACTTTTCGCCTGGGACGCACATTCGTATTCATCCCTTGCTGGATTGGACGGAGCTGAATATCTGGGAATACATCCAAAAAGAAACTATTCCAATTATTGATTTGTATTTTGACCATGGCGAAGGCACCCGGTATCGATCGATCGGATGTTACCCGTGTACCAGCAAGGTGAAATCGAGTTCCAAGAACGTGGCGGAGATTATTGACGAGCTTCGTTCCGGCGCCTTCGCGAATATTGCGGAGCGGGCGGGGCGTGCGCAGGATAAGGA
>CAYGHZ010000133.1:0-6651 GCA_964349635.1 uncultured Candidatus Marinamargulisbacteria bacterium | reverse complement strand
TTTAGAGAGTATTTTTATCGATTAAACTGAATCGAATAATCGATCACTTTTAAGCCCCCGGTGGAACTCTGCAACTTCGCCTTATACCCCAATTTTTGAACCGCCTGCTGCAACTCGACGGGCGATATTTTTTCCGGATCGTACTGAAACAACACAAATTTTTCCGCACGTTTTACTTCCACCGAAATAACGCCGGGCAATTTTTTGATTTGCTCCTCAATCGTCTTGGCATTGGCGTCGGAGGCAATACCTTCCACATTGATTCGAATCTCGGACGTAACGCCCTGGATTTTCGATTTAATCTCGATTTGTTGCACCGGACGCATTCGTTTCCAAATGCCGTACCCCAACACAAGCAATGCCACGAAA
The DNA here is from genome assembly GCA_964349635.1 of uncultured Candidatus Marinamargulisbacteria bacterium. Lineage (GTDB taxonomy): Bacteria > Margulisbacteria > Marinamargulisbacteria > SXXA01 > CAYGHZ01 > CAYGHZ01. The sequence continues at coordinate 6,282 of CAYGHZ010000133.1, read as the reverse complement.
ATCAAACTCATTCCCAGCCCCACCAACACCCCTTTATTGAATCGCTTAAGCATTACTCTAGAATATAATATGTGATGTGGCCCACTGTAAACCGATGGCTTAGAGAACACTTCGTTGTTGTCGTCCTAATTCTATTTTGCGCCGCCATCCTATTAAGCAAAACATTCGCCCCGGCGCCCGAGCCCGTCGAAGGCGCACCCATTTCCACCGTAATCGAAATTATCGATCAGCCAAGACAAAAAAATGATAAATGGGTGTTTACCGGAAAAAGCCGTCCTCACGGGCAGCGACTCCTAATCAGTTGGCGCGAAAAAGACGGCGCCTACCAACCGGAATACGGGGACGTTATTAACGTTTCCGGGCTTTTCTCGTTTCCCGGCCCACCCCGAAATCCCGGTCAATTTGACTATCGAAACTATCTTCTTCAAAAAAATATCGACGGCGTTTTTCAAGCAAAAGAAATCCATCTTACTGAAAAGCGATTTGGCAATCCACTCAAACGTCTGGCGTATTTTTTAAAAAACAAAATCCTCGCCATCAATAAACAAACGCTCCCGCACCCGTATTCAGACCTGTATACCGGATTGGTGTTTGGCGAACACGGAACCCATCTGCCCGACGACATGTCCGAAGGTTTCCAAAAAGCAGGCTTAACGCATTTGCTGGTAGTCTCAGGCTCACAGGTGGCGCTGCTCACCGGAATTTTGGCCGCCATTTTCCGTGTCATCGGATTGTCACGACCCGCGACATTTTGGTGCATCACCGGATGCAATCTATTGTTTTATTTTGTCACCGGCGGCGGCTCGTCGATTTTTCGGGCCATTTTAATGAACGAAGTCGCATTGGGCGTGAGCCTGATGTACAGACGCACGAATATTTACCATGTCGTATCGTTAACCGCGCTCATCATGTTGCTGATAAACCCAATGACGCTTTTCGACGTGGGCGCACAGCTCTCATTTATGGCAACATTCTCATTGCTTTTCGCCGCACCCAGATTAGCGGAACGTTTGCCAAAATCGCTGCCAAATTGGGCCAGAGAGACGCTGTCGGTCTCTCTGGCTCCCTTTCTTTTGACGGAACCGATATTAATCGCCAATTTTCACACGATTTCGTTGGTATCGTTGATCAGCAATATCATCGTGATTAGCTGGATCGAAATTCTGGTCGTGGTCGGGTTCTTTTCAACCCTAATCGGTTTTATTTTTTTACCGCTAACACAAGTGCTGAACAATTTTAGCCTGATCATAATGGTTCTATTAAATAAACTGGTTCAATTCGTGACGTCATTTCAGCACGCCGTAATCCATGTCACGCCCAGCCCTTTTTTAGTCATCGTCGCATTTATTCTGATTATTTTCTGCATCCAAAGCGCCAAACACGTTCGATATGGCATTTATGGACTTTCAATCGTCCTATTTCTTTTGATCGTCCCGGCGCTCCTTCCCAACCGCCACTTAAAAGTCACTTTCTTAGACGTCGGCCAAGGCGACGCTGCCATCATCGAAACGCCAAACCACAAAACAATCTTGGTGGATACCGGGCTGGATCAACGCGTGGTCATCCCCGCGTTGATCGCCAAGGGCGTTAATAAAATCGATTTGATTGTTTTAACCCACTTTCACATAGATCATATGGGTGGGCTTCCATATATCTTGAAGGAGTTCCCAGTAGGATCCGTCATCGACAACGGAAACGGAAAAATTAGTTGCAATCACAGGATCCGGGCGGTGTCCGGTCAGCGGATAAAACTGGATAAGGACCTGACGCTGCACATCTATTTTCCCGAAAAAAATTTCGTCACAGACGAGAACGAAAATAACAATTCTGTAGTATGTAAATTGACTTATGGCAAAATTGACTTTCTTTTGATGGGTGACTTGGAGCACGAAAAGGAAGAGAGGCTGTTATCCCTCGTGCCAAGAGATCAGCTTCAATGCGAGGTTCTGAAGCTCGGCCATCACGGCAGCCAAACATCGTCTTCCGAAGCCTTTATCCGAACCGTGCGTCCGGTATTTGGCATCGTAAGTGCAGGAATTCGAAATAGGTATCACCATCCCTCGAAATCTACTCTCGAGCGAATGGAGGCTAACCACATCCAAGTCTTACGAACAGATCTGCAAGGCGCTTTGGAATTCGAAACAAACGGCAAAAAACTCTTCTATAAAACTTACTTGTAATATAAGATTTCAATATCATAAAAAAGTTGAAAGGGGGGAGATATGTGTTAGCGCAAACCATTACCGCACCAGCCATTTCTCCCGTTGTTATCAAATCCAGCGTCTCAACCCCACCCTCCTTATACAGGAACTTGGCAAAGCTCCAATTTGATTACGCGTTGCCGAAGCGTTTTTCCAGCATCGACGCTGTGGCGTCAAGCGACCTGAACCAAGAACACGTAGTCGCCGAGATTAACAGAAACGCCGTATCAACCGACCTAATTCCCGCCGTTCTTTTTATCGGATCGGGATCCATATTTTCCATCGCACCCGAAATGCTAAAACACTGCCATAAACACGCCATTCTGCTGCAAATAGACACCAATTCGTTCGTCACCGACTACGCAAAATATTTAGCCTGGCGATTCACCTTTGAAAACGCGCATGAATTAGAGACCGGAAACGCATTCCAATCGCATCCGCTCTCCGTCGAATTTACCCAATCCCAACGGTTAGATGCGGCTAGAACCATCCAATACGAACGCCAAAGCCTGGGACGCTTCTTTTATGCCGCGAACCCGGACCGTTTAGCCGAATGCAAACGTGTGGCAAAGCGAAGCCATTTGGTCAGCCTTAATTTCGATATTCGCGACGATTATATTTTCTCGCGTGTTGCCGACGAATTAAATCAAAGCGGCGTTCAAATCGTGGGCGCCATTCTATCTAATATCGCCCAACACACCTGCGGACGGCTGGACGGACTAATAAGCTTATCGCCCATCGTACACCCCGAAGCGCCTATTATATTTTCTCATTCCGCAGATTTTTCGGCGCCAACCTGCCATTGGCAACGAGGCTTAGCCGGTTTGGTTTGACTTCCAATGCCGCTGCGGTAAAAACCCCAGCCACATCACAAAAAGCTCCACAAAAATAAAGGCAATCAACCAGAAAAACGCCTTCCCCATAAACCCGTAGCTGTGCAAGCCCACACCCAGCATATTTACCCCAAACCACGAAAACGCAACGACAATATTCCCAAACACCGCCGCTTGCATAAGCCCCAGACTGCGAATATATCCGCCCATCCGCGCATGCAACACAATGGCAAACCAAAGCACGATCAATAGCGCCCCGTTTTCTTTAGGATCCCATCCCCAAAACCGGCCCCACGACTGATCCGCCCAAATGCCGCCCAACACCGTCCCCACAAACACAAAAAACAACGTGAAGCAGGCACAGCCATAGACCATCGACGTCAACGTCGATTTTGTCTCCGAATCCAGCCTACGGGTAAAGACTCCCTTAAAAATATAAATATGCGCCAAAATCCCGGTCAGAATCGCGCCGCCATAACCGGCCGTAATCATAATTACATGCGTCGACAACCAAAAGTTGGAATCCAATACCGCCTGCAACATTTCCAGCGTATCGCCTTGCAGGGCCAACTTACTAGCGATTACCAACGTCAAAACCCCAATGATGGACGCAGCCAAGGTCCCGATCCCTTTTTGGAAACGCCGCTCAACCACTAAGCCGATAACAATCGACACCCACCCCACAAACAGGGCGCTTGAATAAAGATTAGTCACCGGCGGACGCCCTTGCAACCAGATGCGAGCAGCAATGCCAAACGTCTGCAAGACAAAACCAAAAATCAGCAAATAGAATGCGCCTTTTTCCAAGTCTCTGTCTCGCAATAGCCAGCCCAAAAACACCAAAAACGCGGCAAAAGCGTAGACCATGGTCGATTTTAAAAAGACTCTGGCGCGATTAAAAAACGCTTCGAATCGGACTTTTTTGATCATATCAGGATGTTGCGATTCCAGCTTCACCCGATATTCATAGAGCGCGTGGTTAAAGCCATTTACGTCCCCGCGTTGAAACGCCGTCATCATACGTGCGTAATACACCGCCGCCGGATTAAATGCGGTGTCATGCAACCGATTCAAAAGCGACTCCCCCATCGTCATCCATTTGTCGCTCGACGCAGACGGCGGAATGACCAACATGAGCGCCGTATCGCCTATAAATTGGTATTCTTTAAAAAACCCAACCAATTCTTCCACATCCTGACGATGCAGTCCCTTGGCGATACTTTCTTCATAAGTAGTCAAATCGCCGACCAAATCTTTTTTGCCTTCCAATTGAATCGTATTTTTAAGCTGCACAAACGTTAACGCTTTATCTTTTAAAAGAATCACCGCGCGCTGATAATCGGAACGTTCGTTGGGCTCTACGGTCTCGGCCTGAGTCGCTTGATAATGAACCGACTCCAAATGCGGCTTTAATTCCTCGAACGAAAAATAAGACAGCCCCTTATTCGGCTTGCCCAACATCGTTAACAAACCGGGATGATCCACCTCAAAAATTTCGTATTCGTTCAAAAATTGGGTACCCGATAACGCCTCCAATGCCCATTCGGGTGGAGACAATTTTCGATCGTGAAACTTGACGGTTTGTTTACCCTGCAAAAACAACAGCATATGCCGAGCCACCGTATCGATCGGCTTGATCCGCCCTTTTTGAAGCACCGGCAACTTTGAAAACGTGTAGTAATCAAACGTGTCTCGAGGAACGCGAGAGTTAAATGCAAACAGGACAATCAGGGCTACAACCACCGGAATTCCCGCAATTTTTAGGAGTTTTAGGCCCATGTTTTTCTCAAATGCCGAACCAGCAATAGCCCAAAATGAATCAATAACCCCAACGAAACCAGCGCAGATGAAATATACGGAAACAACCATCCCCGATTCTCAACCACTTGAAACACGGACATGGTGTCATTTTTACCAAAGCTCGCCTGATAAAATGTTTTGCCCTTATACCGCAACGGATGATTCATATAAATACGCTCTTTGCGCTCTTCTTTGGTTGTCGGATCTTTTAGAAGAACTTCGGACGAAAAATTTTTCGGGATGTCCGTGCCGGGATAGATATCATGGCGAAAATCCAGAAGCGTAATGGAATAGTCATTGTAGTATCGCGCCGGGCGCACCGCGACACGATACGTTTTACCTCCAACGTGAACAAGCTGCGGCGCCTTGAGCCAACTGGACAGCATCCACACTCCTAACGAGGTGTCTTTGTCCAAAATTTCGACATACGCCGACGCCATATTGCGGTAGTCGTCTTTCTTAATCAAAGGCGCCGCGGTCAATCGCAACTGCGTTCCAAAACCCTGCGTCGCCTGCGATCCTTCGCCAAAGTCCAATCTAGAATTCGGAAAATAGGCCAACACCTTCATTCGAAACGGCAAGTCGGAATGACGGATCTCGTCTTTTTTCAAATACGTTTCCGGAAAAGCGATGACTTTGTCCTGGGTCTCGTCGGCCAAGGTCACCGCCAATTCGCTGGTGGTGGTGCTTTCCGAATAATGTTTCGTTTGCCCTTCCTGAATTGCCATCTGGCTTTCAACCGCGGTGCAACTGGTCAATCCCGCGCCAACCACCAACACGATCACACCCAAATGAATCAACCAAATGCCAATCTTGCGCCATTTTAATTTAAAACTAACGACATGGGCCGCTATCAAATTAACGAAAATCAAGATTCCGATCAGATACCCAAACGGCGATTCAAAATAGCGTTTTTTGACAAAAAATATGCCGGCGTCGGTTTGTTCCATCGTGGCGGCAAACACCATAATCATCAAAACGGCAAAATTAAAAATGGTCAGTTTAAGCGACGAAAAAAAGTCGATGAGGCGCTTAATCATTAAATTCGATCTGTTTTAAAAATTGTTCAAAGCCGGCGGCGGATGCCCTCACCACCGCGTCCGAACCCATCATTTTAAAAAACCAAGTCTTATCTTCTTTTTCCAAAATCGCGGCGACCAAACGTTTTCCACCCGATGCCATATCCACCACAATAAATTTTTTGTCGCCGATGGTCCTACGATTAAAATTTTCGTTCGCCATGGGCGCCAACTGCATTTGTCCGCGCCATCGATTGACGTTGGCCAACACGCCTCCGGCCTGTCCCGGCAACACCACCACCGACACCTCCGCCGACGAATTCCACGCACCGGAAATTTTAAAATTAGCAACGCGCATCTCCGAAGCAGGAAGCTCCTGCCATCCTTTTGGCGTCACCCAATGCAACCCCTGTCCGCTCATTACCGAAT
>CAYGHZ010000132.1:0-6662 GCA_964349635.1 uncultured Candidatus Marinamargulisbacteria bacterium | reverse complement strand
GAAAAAAGTACAAAAGAATGCCAGGATGTCGCCGTTAAAATGCATCGACTCATGGGCTGCAAAGGGATGTCCCGAATCGACGCCATTTTCCATCCTACAAAGGGCGTCTTTGTTCTGGAAATCAACACGATCCCCGGCATGACCGACTTATCCGACCTGCCCGCCCAAGCGAAATGCGCCGGGATTTCGTTTGAAGAGTTGGTCGAAACCATTTTATCCAGCGCATTATGAAGCGGCTGCGTCTATGGATTTTTCTGGCCATCATCGTTTCCGTCGTCGCCAGTTTCTTTCTGCCAGCGACGCTTCAAACCCGTACTAAAGCAACAAAGCCTGAGAAACCGTGGGTCTCATTTGTGGTGGATGGTGGCAGCATTGTCGTCGCCGATAACGGAACCATTTTGCCTCAACAAAACGCGGAAAACGTCCTGATTATACGAGGCGTAGATAAAATATTTCTAAGCAAGCCCACCATCAATCCGTTTCTGTTGGCGGATATCAAAAAAATAGTAACAACCATCCAAACCTGTTTACCGGGCCTAACGTTTCAACTGGAATTTAAAGGCTTAATTTTGGCCCAAGGCGATGTCGAAGTTCAAGAACTAACGTTACTTAAAGACGATACTCTGCCAATCCGAGTGGGTCCGCTAACCGACCTGGAATCAAAATTTAAGTCCTTGCACCTTTTTTTAAGAAACTTGCCATTGGATCGCCAAGAAAACATGAAATACATCGATTTGCGAGTTTTAGGTAAACTAATCGTTGGCTATGACTCCTAACGATAATTTGGTGGTTGGACTGGATATTGGCTCCTCCAATATCACGGTCGCAATTTGCGAGATCAGCGCTGTAGGGGAAATTAATCTAAAAGGCGTTGGAACCAGTGTCTGCTCCGGCGTGATTCGCGGAAAAATCGAAGATCGCGACGAGCTTTACCGCAGCCTGGACCGCGCCCTTCGCAGGGCCGAACGCGTATCGGGATTAAAGGCAACCCAAGCCGTCACCAATGTCCCTTTCTTTGGAACCAGTTTTATGCACAACACCGGTTTCGTTTTGTCCAAGGAAGAATCCGGCCAGATCAGCCAAGTGGAGAAAATGGAATGCATCCGTCGCTCCAAAAACGCCACTCGCAGCCAGAATCAGACGCTGATGCACGTCATTCCCACCGAATTCCGCGTCGACGGCTTAGCCGTCCAAAATCCGGTCGATGTGTTCGGATCGCACTTGGAAGTAACCACCCACCTGGTGTTCGGAAGCTCGGAAACCATTATGACCCTCACTCAACTGCTCAAGGAACTCGGCCTAAAAATCAGCGGCATTGTTTTTGATCCGTTAGCCTCCGCCCAAGTCTTTTTGCGCGAACAAGAGCGTGAAAGCGGAGTCACCTTTATGGACATCGGCGGACGGTTTACCAAGGTATCGGTGTTTAAGCATAACAAACTGCAAAGCGCTGTTTTAGTTCCAGTCGGTGGCGAAACGTTTACGTCAGATGTCTCGAAATGCCTAAATGTTACGATACCGGAAGCCGAGCGTCTAAAAATCGTTTACGGAGACGTGATTTTATCGCGCGTCGATAAAGAAAAAAAGGTCACCGCCAACACTAAAACAGACGGCCGAATCGACGTCCAAAAATATTATTTATGCCAGATTTTGGAAGCTCGCCTAAAAGAACTGACCGTGATGATCCGGAAAACTCTCAAGTTGGAACAACTGCCCATTGTAATCGGGGGCGGCGGCGGTTTATTAACCGGCCTTACCGACTATTTTCGAAGCGAATTCGGGGTGTCGGTTCGTTCCGGATTGCCCGAAGAAATCAAATCCGTCATTGAAAACGCCGGCCAAGCCTCCGCTATCGGACTGATTTTATACGGGATGAAATCCAACGCCATCATCCACGAGGCGCAAACCAAAAAAGGGATCGGCTCGTTGGTGGGTCAATGGGCACGCGGTTTTCTTTCGTGATTTTTAAAGCCCCCATGTTATAATCCAAAAAATCACATTATCTTATTATCCGGGGTGAATCTTTTGGCTTCTGAGAATCTTAAGCAATACGCAAATATTAAAGTTTTTGGCGTTGGCGGCGCAGGCGGAAATGCCGTTAATCGCATGGTCGCAGCCGGAGTCAAAGGTGTTGAATTTTGGGTTTTAAATACCGACATTCAATCCCTCAACGTCTCGTTAGCGGACAATAAATTGCAAATCGGAGCTAAGTTAACCAAGGGTCTTGGTGGCGGCGCAATCCCTGCAGTTGGCGAACAGGCGGCAAAAGAAAGCAAAGAAGATATTTTATTGGCGCTTGAAGGCGCGGATATGGTGTTTATCACCGCTGGCATGGGCGGCGGAACGGGCACAGGTGCGGCGCCTGTCGTTGCCAAAATTGCCAAAGAAATGGGCGCATTAACTGTCGGCGTTGTCACGAAGCCATTCCGATTTGAAGGGCCGATCCGTTCCCGCCAAGCCGAAGAAGGCGTTCAAAAATTGCGCGACCAAGTCGACGCCTTAATCGTAATTCCAAACGACAAGCTGCTTCATATCGTCGAAAAAATGACCTCGATGATCGAAGCCTTTAAAATCGCCGATGACGTGTTGCGTCAAGGCGTTCAAGGCATTGCCGATCTCATCACTGTTGCAGGTCTAATTAATTTAGACTTCGCAGACGTCAAAACAATCATGAAAGATTCCGGCTCCGCCATGATGGGCATCGGTCGCGCCAGCGGCGAAAACCGGGCAATCGAAGCCGCAGGTCAGGCCATTGCTTCGCCTCTACTAGAAGAAACCATCACTGGCGCCACCGGCGTGATTCTCAACATCACCGGCGGCGAATCGATGACATTGCACGAAGTCCACGAAGCGGCTGACGTCATTTACGGCGCGGTAGACCCCAATGCCAACATTTGTTTTGGTTCGGTCATAGACGAACGGTTAACCGACGATATCGTAGTAACAGTAATTGCCACCGGGTTTAATCGCGCAAAAAAGGAACCGGAAACGTTGGGATTTGGCGGTTTTATCAAAAAAGAAGCCCCAAAAATCGACGTTGCGCCCGTTATCCTCGAGCCTGTAACCATCGTAGAATCTGAACCGGAACTGACAGTCGAACAACAACCGGAAGAAATCGTAATCACGCCTCAGGCTGCCAAGGACGATCTCGACCCGGAATTTGATCTGGATGTCCCTTCGTTCCTCCGTAACCTCAACTAAACGCCAACTTCGCCCAATCGTTTCACGCCACCAAGGCAAGATTGTTTTCGACGGAAAAGAGTATTGGGATTTCTCGTCGAACGATTATCTGGGCTTCTCGGAAGAAAAGCTCCTAAAAGATACTGCACACTTTGGGTCGACCGGTTCGCGGTTGCTCAGCGGCGATTCCATATTATTTCACCAGCTTGAAGACGAACTCGCCAGATTTCTGAACAAAGAATCCGCGTTGGTTTTCAATTCGGGCTATCAAGCCAATGTGGGAATTATTAGCGCCCTGGCAGGCAAAGGCGACGCCATCTTTGCCGATCGCTTAGTCCACGCCAGCCTGATCGACGGCATCCGTCTCTCCGGCGCTAAACTGTATCGATTTCATCACAATGACATGGTTCATCTGCGCTCGCTTCTACAAAAAAACCGCACCCATCATTCCCAGTCCCTAATCATCACAGAATCCGTGTTTAGTATGGACGGCGATCTTGCCCCGTTAGACGACCTCGCCGCCCTAAAAACCGAATTCCATAGCACCCTCTACGTCGATGCGGCCCATGGCATTGGCATCTTCGCCCCACCCACCCAAGCCGATATTTTAGTTGGGACGTTTGGTAAAGCGTTTGGGAGTTTTGGCGCATTTGTGGGTTGCAGCGCTGCTATTAAAGATCAGCTCATTCAGACCTGCCGGTCGTTCATTTATTCGACCGCCCTGCCCTTGCCGGTGGTAGCTTGGAATTTGGCGGCGTTGGAGTTGATTCAAAAAACGGATCGCGCCAAGGCCTTGCTTGAAAAAGCAGCATTATTTACCGCAAAAAGTCAGATTGTCCCCATTCTTTTGGCCAACCCCAATCCCGTCTCAGAAAAATTGCGCGAGCTTGGGTATTGGGCGTTACCGATTAACCCCCCTACGGTGCCACAAGGCCAATCGCGATTGCGGATTTCGTTGACGTGGCATCATCCCGAAAGCGTTTTATTCGATCTGATAAACGCATTAATTGGAGAAGCAAACAAAGAAAACACGATTTACTTCTCCAAAATCAATGTATAATATGGAGAAGCAAACAAACAAATTATGATTTCCTTCTCCAAACCATCATTCATAGGCAGAGAGCCGGAACTTGAGCTCCTCGCGAGTTTCTTGGAAAAGCCCGCAGCCTCCCTGCTTGTCATCAAAGGCAGAAGACGGATCGGGAAAAGTCGATTGATTGCGGAGTTTGCGAAAGACTTTTCGTTCTACTCATTGGCAGGGATTGCCCCAACAAAAAAAACGACGGCTCAATCGGAACGCGATGAATTTGCAAGCCAGCTTGCCAAACAAGGGTTTCCAAAAATTCAGGCAACCGATTGGAATGACGTGTTCTGGCTGCTGGCGGAAAAAACAAAGAAGGGCCGAGTCATCATCCTATTTGATGAGATTTCTTGGATGGGATCTAAAGACCCTAATTTTTTGGGTAAGCTGAAAAATGGCTGGGATACCGCATTTTCAAAAAACCCAAAGCTGATGCTCGTCTTGTGCGGATCCGCCTCGTCTTGGATCGAGAAAAACATTATGAGCAGCACGGGATTTGTCGGGCGAATTTCCCACACCTTAACTCTGGACGAGTTGCCGCTTCGGGATTGCCTAAAGTTTTGGGGCAAAAAAGAAGATCGCATTTCTCTAATGGAAAAACTAAAATTTCTATCAGTAACCGGCGGGGTTCCACGCTACCTTGAAGAACTAAATCCCCGACTCAGCGCCGAAGAAAATATAAAACGCCTTTGTTTTACCAAGGGGGCCTTGCTTGTAGATGAATTCGACCACATTTTTGGAAACGTTTTTTTAAGACGAAGCGACATCTACCGAAAAATTACGGAGGTTTTATCATCGGGAAGCAAAGAATATACGGATATCTGCAAGATACTAAGCGACGAACCTGCAGGTCGAATATTCGAATACCTAGAGGAACTTCAACTAGCCGGTTTCGTGAAAAGAGACTACACCTGGAATCTTAAATCAACGCAAGACGCAAAGTTAAGTCGATATCGACTAAGTGACAACTATCTCCGATTTTATCTCAAATACATCACAAAATATAAAACTAAAATCGACCGCAACAGTTTCGAATTCAAATCCCTTTCAGCGCTTCCCGGCTGGGATACGATAATGGCGCTTCAATTTGAAAACCTTGTCCTTCGCAACCGTCCTCTGATTTGGAACAAGCTAAAGATCCGCCCCGAAGACATCGTCTCCGAAAATCCCTTTTTTCAGCGGAAAACCTCCACTCAATCCGGGTGCCAGATCGACTACATGATCCAAACCCGCTATGGCTCGCTTTATAGTTGCGAAATAAAATTTTCTAAAGCTCCGATCCCATCCAAAGTGATCCATGAGGTTCAGCAAAAAATCTCAAAATTGAAGCGGCCTAAAGGTCTTTCTTGCAGAGCCGTCTTGATCCACCTCAATGGCGTGCACTCTGATATACCTGAGAGTGACTATTTCTCGGATATTATTGATTTTGGCAACCTGATTTCGTGAAACCCCTAATCTGCCTCCCCGGCTGGGCCACCACCGGCGATATTTTTCAGGGTATTAACGCCACCATCATCGATCGCCTCGACCCCAAACGCTTCGAGGACGATTTACTGTCGCTCAACTTCAAATCCGCAACACTGTGCGGCTTCTCAATGGGCGGATTTGCAGCCTATGAATTCGCAAAAAAATATCCCGAACTCGTTAAAAAATTGATCCTCATCAGCGTCCGCCCCAGCTATCCAAAAACCGAACTAGATTTTGTCCGGTCTCTGTTAAAACGTAACCCCAAAGCCTATTTGAAAGAGTTTTATAAATCCTGCTTTGCCACACAAGAAGAATTAGAAAAATTTAAACCGCCAGAGTTTTCGCTCGATGAATTATTGGCTGGGTTAGAGTATCTGGAATCAGCGACCGTTGGCCCGTTGCCGCCAGATACGATTTGCATCCATGGCACACAGGACAAAATCGCCCCGATTACCGAAGCGCAAAAGCTAACTTCCAAACTAACGGAAATCAACACCGGACATATTCCATTTTTTTCGAAATATTTTTTGAATCAAATTCGATAATTTAAAGATGGAATCCCCGATCCAAAAGAAAATTATAAGCTTTAATGCTACAGCATTGCTTTTTGCTGACACGGATGACCGCAGAGGCTGCGTTCAAAAAGTAATGGCGCTGGTCGACGACATGAACCGTCGAGACACCGGTAGGAACCGGCTTGCGATTATCAACGACCAAGAGCAGCTATTCCAAACACTCGAGACGATTAGTCTTCGGCAGAATAGAAACATTCTAGATATGTATTCATCCAAAGTGAACGGTTGCCATCGACCAATCATTGCATTAAATTGCCATTTTTTTGAAGAATACAAAGAATACAAAGTAGCAAATACGCCGTGGTCATGGGTTCCGATTGGGTCTTTAGCATTTTATTTTTATCACGACGTGGGTCTGGGAG
>CAYGHZ010000131.1:0-6702 GCA_964349635.1 uncultured Candidatus Marinamargulisbacteria bacterium | reverse complement strand
GAAGTGATGGATATCGCGTTAAATATGGTAAAGATTCGCAATTGGGATCACACCGTCACGATTGTTCCAACCCAAGCGTTAATTCAAGATTCGTTTAAGAATTGGCGCGGCATGGAAGAGTCCGGTGGCCGACGTCTCAAGCGCTCCATTCATATAGATATAACCAGTGTAACCAAAACAAATTTGGCCGAGTTTCGCGCTTATGCGGTGGACTACCTAAAGAAAAACCCCGCGGTAAATTCAGATTTAATGGTCTTGGTTCGATTGCTTGAGTCCAGTCCCACAGGTCTTCCTATCGAGATCTACTGTTTTCTAAAAGAGAAAAAACTGGTACCCTTTGAAAAAGTTCAATCGGAAATATTCGATCATCTGCTAGCTATTCTTCCAGAGTTTGGCTTGCGAGTCTTCCAAATCCAAAATGTTTAACCAAGAAAAAATTCGTAATGTTGCCATTATTGCTCACGTTGACCACGGGAAAACTACGTTGGTCGATCAGCTATTTAAACAAAGCGGGATGTTCCGTTCCAATCAGGTCGTCGCCGAACGTCTGATGGACTCGATGGATCTGGAACGCGAACGCGGGATCACGATCAAATCGAAAAACGGCGCCTGTCATTACAAAGACTATCTTATTAATATTATCGATACCCCCGGCCACGCGGATTTTGGCGGCGAGGTGGAACGCGTTCTTAATATGGCCGACGGTGCGATTTTCTTGGTAGACGCGGCGGAAGGTCCGATGCCGCAATCCTATTTTGTTCTGAAAAAAGCCATTGCCCGCGATCTGCCGGTGATTGTGTTGGTTAATAAAATTGATAAATCAGCGGCGCGTTGCGACTGGGTCGTCGATCAAGTGTTTGACCTGATGGTCAAACTGAATGCCCCGGACCATATTTTAGATTTCCCTGTTCTGTTTGCGTCGGCCAGAGAAGGCTTTGCGTCGCATAGTTATACCGAAAAAACAGATTCTTTAACGCCGTTGTTTGATGCGATTATCAAGAAAGTGCCTGCTCCTTCCGGAGATCTCAATGGGCCGCTTCAGTTGTTGGTTAGCACACTAAGTTACTCTACGTTTTTAGGTAGACTGGCGGTTGGCAAGGTAACGTCGGGTCAATTAAAGCCTAATCAAATGGTGGCTCTCTACGCAAACGATACGCTTAAGGGTACTGCGCGAATTACTAAGATTTTTCATTTTGATTGTGACAAGCAAATTGAAACCCCGGATGCTACGACCGGAGATATCGTCGCGGTTTCCGGACTCGAAGCAGTCAGAGTAGGCGATACGATCACCGATTCGCAGAATCCCATCCCATTAAAAGGAATTGCGGTGGATCCTCCGACTGTCGCGATGACGTTTTTGGCGAATACCTCTCCGTTTTCAGGTCAAGAAGGCGAGTATGTAACGTCCAATCATTTAAAAGATCGTTTGCATCGCGAAATGCTGACGGACGTGGCGATGATGGTCGAAGATTTGCCGGGAGAAGCCGGGTTCAAGGTCTCAGGGCGTGGTGAGCTTCATCTGGCCATCTTTATCGAAAAAATTCGCCGGGAGGGTTACGAGTTCCAGGTCTCCCGCCCAACGGTTATTTTTAAAGAAGAAAACGGACAGAAGATGGAACCGTACGAAGAAGTGACCATCGATGTCAGCGAAGATTATATGGGCAAAGTCATCGAAAGTTTGGGTACTCGCAAGGGCCAGCTTTTGGATATGTCGCAACATAGCGGCATGGTGCGCCTCAAATACAAAATCCCGACACGAGGCCTGTTAGGGTATCGCGCCGATTTTATGACTGAAACCAAAGGCATGGGAGTTTTTAACTATGTGTTTTATGGGTATGGCCCGTTTGTCGGCGATATCAGAATGCGCAAAAACGGCGTCATGATTTCCAAAGACCAATGCACGACGGTGGCCTATGCGCTGGCGAATCTGCAAGAACGCGGTCGCCTATTTTTGGGCGCTGGCATCCCGGTCTACGAAGGCCAGATCATTGGCGAACACGCCCGAGAAGACGATTTGGTGGTCAACCCCGGCAAAGCAAAAAAACAATCCAACGTCCGCGCCTCCGGAACGGATGATGCGATTTCGCTAACGCCGCATGTCCAATTGAGCCTAGAACAATACTTGGCCTATATCTCCGACAACGAATTGGTTGAAGTGACGCCAAAAAGCATTCGCCTACGAAAGGTATGATCAAGTCCATCGAAGAAAGCATCAAAAAAGCGTTGCCCGATGCCACAGTCTATGCCACAAATCCCAATGGCGACGGTCGCCATTTCGAAGCCATTGTCATCAGCCCCAGTTTCGAAGGCTTACCCCTAGTCAAACAACACCAGATTGTAATGAATGCAATGAAAGAAGAAATGGAATCCCATGTGCATGCGTTAGCTTTAAAAACATTTACACCCGAAAAATGGGCAAAGGAGGCCAAAAATTATGGACATTAAACAGAAAATCGAACAAGAAGTGAAAAGCAATAAAGTCATTCTTTATATGAAGGGCAACAAAATGGCGCCACAATGCGGTTTTTCGGGCCAAGTCGTCCACATCCTGAATCAATTGGGCGTTCAATTTGAAACCCGCGATGTGCTGCAGGATCCGGAATTGCGTCAAGGCATCAAAGACTATTCCAACTGGCCAACAATTCCTCAGCTTTATATCAATGGCGAGCTGGTTGGCGGCTGCGACGTGACCACCGAATTGTACCAAAGCGGTGAACTCCAAAAGCTCCTGGCCTAAAAAATTAATCGTCTGGTACCACGCTAACAAACGCGCCATGCCCTGGCGCGACAGTCCGACACCCTATTATGTCTGGATCAGCGAAATCATGCTCCAACAAACCCAGGTTGACACAGTCATTCCGTATTTCAACCGATTTGTCGCGCGATTCCCGACCGTCGAAGACCTGGCTAAAGCCGATCTACAAGACGTTTTAAAATTATGGGAAGGCTTGGGGTATTATTCCCGCGCTCGAAATCTGCATAAGGCGGCGCAATTTGATTTGCCTGCGGATTATGACGAATTGCAAAAGCTACCAGGAATCGGGCCATACTGTGCCGCTGCGATTGCCAGTATCGCTTTCGGCCAGCCTGTGCCTGTGGTTGATGGCAATGTGTTGCGTGTCTTTGCGCGGTTTTGGGGTATTTTTGATGATATTAGAAAAACAAAAGTTCGAAATGTTTTATTCGAAAAATTAAAGCCGTTTATTGCTGAAGAAAATCCTTCTGATTTTAATCAAGCCATCATGGAAATCGGCGCTCTCATTTGCAAACCCAAATCCCCAAAATGTGCAGAATGCCCCCTGAATACCGATTGTTTCGCCCACAATGCCAATCAAACAGACAAATTGCCGTTTAAGTCCGCCTCAAAGCCCGTTCCACATTATGAGATCGGGGTAGGGGTGATCTGGAAAAATAACAAGATTTTGATCGGAAAACGCAAGGAAGACGGCATGCTGGGCGGTCTCTGGGAATTTCCCGGCGGCAAACAAAAACCCGGTGAATCGCTGGAAGAAACGGTGGTCAGAGAATGTAAAGAAGAAACCAATCTAGATGTGAAGGTGTTATCTGAATATGGCAAAGTGAAACATGCCTACAGCCACTTCAAAATCACGTTGACCGCTTTTAAATGCGAAATTCTTTCAGGCAAAGAATCCCCGCAAAGCGCCGACGAACTGCGATGGATTTCCGTCCAAGACCTCCATGCGTTTCCATTCCCCAAAGCAAATCAAAAAATCATTCAAATTATTTCTAAAATGTAATTAAAATGACTTTTTGTAAATTTAATTTTACAACAATGCGCTAAGGCTATAGACAAAGTAGCCAAAAAACGGTAAAAAATTATTTGCAACAAAATATGACTTATTTTCGACAATAAAATAGCGCGAAAAAAAACTTTAAGAAAAGGGGAGTCTGATAATGAGAAACCGGATCGTTGTTATTGCTCTATTGTGTGTCATTAGTTCTGTTCTATTTGTTTCAGGATGTTCATCTCTTAAAGATATTTTAAAAACACAAGACACCGATTCACCAAGCTCGACCGTCGGTGCACAAGGTCCAGCGGGAGCTGATGGTGCGACCTGGATCAGCGGCGCGTCCGCTCCCTCGGGCTCGCAAGGTAAAAACGGCGACTATTTCTTAAATACCTCTAATGGCGACGTGTATCAAAAAGCCAATGGGGTGTGGGGCAGTTCCATTATGACGATCAAGGGCCAAAGCGGCGTCGATGGCGTAACTTGGATCAGCGGCACGTCCAATCCGATCAATTCGCAAGGCAAAAACGCCGATTATTATTTAAACTCCACCAGCGGCGACGTGTTTCAAAAGTCAAACGGAACCTGGGGCAGTTCGATTATTACATTGAAAGGCGCTCAGGGAACGGCAGGTACGAATGGAACCAACGGAACCAATGGCGCAAACGGAACCAACGGAACCAATGGCGCAAACGGAACCAACGGTCTTGACGGAGCAACGTGGTTAAGCGGTACTTCCGCGCCTTCCGATTCAGCAGGAAGCAACGGAGACTATTATCTGAATACCTCGACCGGCGAAGTGTTTAAGAAAGTTAGCGGTTCGTGGGGTTCAGCTCTGCTGGTGATTAAAGGTCAAAACGGAACCAACGGCACGAATGGAACCAACGGCACGAATGGCACAAATGGGATCGATGGTACAAATGGAACCAATGGGACAAACGGAACAAACGGCTCGACTTGGTTAAGCGGTTCTTCCAATCCCACATCGGGTCAAGGCAACAATGGCGATCACTATCTTAATACCGCCAGCGGTCAAATCTTCTTGAAGAGCAGTGGTTCGTGGAGCAGTGTGATTACGACTATTATCGGAGCCACTGGGGCGACGGGCGCAACTGGAGCCACAGGTGCAACTGGCGCTACGGGCGCCCAAGGTCCGGTGGGTCCAACCCTAACCGGAAATTTGGTTGGCTACGTTAATTTGTTCGATGTTAACGGTACCTCAATCTCAGACAAAAGCGGTGTAACGGTGACAATTCAAAATCCGGCTACACTATTTACTATTTCTTCGTTGCCGACCACTCCATCCGTAACTACGGATTCCACGGGTAAGTTTGTAATAAGAGGCATCCAAACCGGAACGTATAAGTTCACATTTTCAAAATCCGGCTACGGCAGCGTGGTGGTTTCTAATGTCCAATACGTGGGTGGCGGCGATGTTTTCTTTTCCACTATTGTTAATGCGCCGGTTGTTTGCCTCTCCAAGTCAGCGAATTTCGAGGTTGCTAGTATTGGAAGTATGTTGGCAGGCTATGACACAGAGAGCGGTTCAACGAACCTTACCATTTATAGCTCCACCCTTTTTAGGACTACGACGCCCATTTCTGGCACATCTGGTTTTGGAGCGAGGGCCGTCCGTTTCTTTGTAGGATTGGATGATTCGGTTTCCGCAACGAACAATATTTATTCCTTTTCATGCTCTATTTACCCAAATGGTGGTGTCTCAACGACGAATTTTAGAGTGATTGCCGGTGGTTACAACTACGTTGATACCTGGTCTCTTCCAAGGGGCGTTCAGTTGAGTATCGTCGGGTACGCAAGCCCAATTGATTTAGTGACGTTGTCCTCTCGTAATTATACCGGTTACGACTATAAAACAGACAGCCACCTTTCAAGTTCATACACCGATCCCTTGACAGGTCGCCGCGTTCATACCGCCCTAGGTTCCAACAAATCGAACGTAATTCACGTTACGCTACCAACGCAATAGGCCTTTTACTTCCCCCTCTCCCGTCTGGGAGAGGGGCCAGGGGTGAGGGAACTGGCAGGCGAGGAAAGATCTAAATCTTCAACACCGCTACAAACACAATCAAAATCAAAAGCGCAGTTCCAACTTCGTTCAGCACTCTCAATTTCTTAGAATTCATCGTGTTTTTCCCATCGCGCAAATTCTTCCGAACCCGTCCCAATACATGGTGATAGACCACTAAAATAATCACCAAAAGCAATTTAATGTGCATCCAGCCTTCGCGAATGGCGCCGGTGCTGATCATCAGCCAAATTCCGAAGAGTAGAGTGGCCGCCATGGCGGGATATCCAATCGCATAAAAGAGCCGGCGTTCCATAATCTCGAATTGGTCTTTCACAGCCTTGTTGTCAGTTTCAACGTGATAGACAAACAAACGCCCCAAATAGAGCAATGCCGCAAACCAAGAAACAAAACTGATAATGTGAAGCGCCAACAAAATGTCGTGAAGCATATTAAAAATCATGCCATAATTTCAAAAGATGTCCAAACAAAATCCAATTATCGCGCCCTCTATTCTGTCCGCCGATTTTGCCCGGTTGGGAGACGAAGTCAATGCGGTTCTAAATGCGGGAGCGCAATGGATTCATTTCGATGTGATGGACAATCACTATGTGCCGAATTTAACCATCGGCCCCCTGGTTTGCGAGGCGTTGCGTAAACATGGCGTAAAAGCTCCGATTGATGTGCATTTGATGGTGAAGCCTGTGGATCGCCTGATTGCTGACTTTGCCAAAGCAGGAGCTGGCATGATTACCTTTCACCCCGAAGCCTCGGAACATGTGGACCGGTCATTAAAACTGATCCGAGATCTGGGTTGTCAGGCCGGGCTAGTGTTTAATCCGGCCACCCCAATCGATTATTTAGACTATGTGATGGATAAATTGGATATGATCTTGGTGATGTCAGTCAACCCGGGTTTCCCAGGAC
>CAYGHZ010000130.1:0-6703 GCA_964349635.1 uncultured Candidatus Marinamargulisbacteria bacterium | reverse complement strand
CAATAATTAAATCGATATCATGCGCCGTAAGTCCCGCGTCCGAAAGCGCGTCCTTGGCCGCTTCATACGCCATGTCCGAACTCGTGATTTTACCGGCGACGCGGCGTTCCCGAATACCCGTTCGTTCCAAAATCCATTCGTCGGACGTATCCAGTCCCTTATTAACGATATCCTGATTGGTCAAAATCGTGGGAGGTAAAAATCGGCCTACCCCCAAAATTCCGACTGGCTTCATTGCACCAGCGCCTTTGCGATTTTATTCACCATATGGTTTTCAAGCGCATGCACAGCCGTCCGAATGGCGTTTTTAATAGCCAAGGGGCTGGCGCTGCCATGGGCAATGATCGAGACACCGTTTAAACCAAGCAGCGGAGCGCCGCCGGTTTCGTCGTAATCAAACCGTTTCAAGAACCGTTTCAGCGACGGTTTAAGTAGCATTAATCCCAGCTTCGAACTCAGCGATCGCTTGGATTCCGTCCGAAAAAAATCCAAAAATAATTTAGACGCGCCTTCGCCAAATTTTAATAAATTGTTCCCCACAAACCCGTCGCACACAATCACGTCGGCCTTGCCGGTCAACACCTCTTTGCCTTCAATATTGCCAATAAAATTAATCGGAAGCTTTTCTAATAGAGGGTAGGTAGCCAGACTTAGATGGTTTCCCTTGTCCGCTTCTTCGCCAATATTTAATAGAGCGACTTTCGGGTGTTTCACATCCATCACCGATTTGGCGTAATGAAATCCCATCGTTGCAAACTGGCACAAATGATTAGGCCGACAATCGACAGTCGACCCCATGTCCAATAGCAATGCCGTTCCCAACTGCGTTGGCAAAATACCGCCGATGGCGGGACGTTCCACATTTTCAAGACGGCCCAAAATAAAGGTCGACGCAAACATCACGGCCCCGGTATTCCCGGCGGAGACAAAGGCATGCGCTTTTCCTTCCTTAACCAAATCCAAGCCAACCCGAATGGATGATCGAGGTTTGCGTTTATATGAAATAGAAGGCGCTTCCGCCATAGCGACGACATCTGGCGCATCGACAACAGATAGGCGATCAGAAAGGGGAACGTCCAGCTTGTTCTTGGGGCCCACCAAAATAATTTTGACGGGGAGCGTTTTCAGCGCAAGCAAAGCGCCTTGAACAGGATGAGACGGAGCAAAATCACCCCCCATCGCGTCCAGAGCGATGGTAAACAACTACGATTCCTTGGAAGGTTCTACTTTTTTCTCGCGGATTCGGAGAACGGGCTTTCCTTTATAAAAGCCACATTGAGCGCACGCGTGGTGCGATAAAATCGGCGCTCCGCAGTTATTACAGGTCCCTAAATGGGGCGCTGCGGCTTTCCAATGGGCGCCTTTGATTCTCTTTTTAGATTTCGAACGTCGTTTTTTTGGTACTGGCATCAGAATTCCCCTGGTCGGTTTTATGATTTAAAGCTAGATGAGAAGGCCATCATAGAAATCGCCCGGAAAATTGTCAATAAAGCACAACTTGCAGAAATATTTCATTTATGTTACTTTTCGGCCCATGCTGACATCTATCAACACAGAAGAACAAAATTTAGAAGCGCTCGACTTTTCATTTCTCCAGTCCATTGGTACCTTGCTCACGTCGTCTCTCAATCTGAAGGACACGTTAGATAAAATTTTTGAAACAATCCATGAATATATAGGCATCAATCGCGGGATCCTCACCTTTATGGATCCGACGACCGACGCGCTGATCTTGGAAACGTCGTACGGTATTCCGGACAATCAACTTCCCAAGGAAGCGGCAATCGTAAAAGGCGGCCTGTATCTACAGGTCATTCAAAGCGAAAAAGCGGTGATTGTTCCGATTCTGGCCAAGGATCCGGAAGTGATGAAAAAGATCACTGAACGGCCCAAACCGGAAAGTACCTCGTTTATTTGTCTTCCCATTACATTGGGAAAAGAAAAAATTGGGACGTTGAGTATGGATATCCCATTTGTAAACGAGCAACACCTGGCGAGGTGTGTGAAGCTAGTATCCCTGTTTACATTGCTAATTGCTCAGGAAGTAAAATTAAAACGACTTTTAGAAACAGAACGCGAAGCCTTGAGAAGCGAAAATATTAAGCTGCAATGCGAACTGAAAGAAAAATATAACATCCACAACATGATCGGAAACAGCAACGCCATCCAGCAGGTCTATGAAAGCATTATGCAGGTGGCGCAATCCAATGCGACTGTATTGATTCGCGGCGAGAGCGGAACGGGCAAGGAGTTAGTCGCTCATGCCATTCATTATAATAGTCCCCGCGCCAACGGTCCGTTCATCAAGATCAACTGCGGCGCGATTCCCGAAAGCTTAATTGAATCAGAGTTGTTTGGACACGAAAAAGGCGCGTTTACAGACGCCATCGAACTAAAAATGGGAAAATTTGAAGCGGCCAACGGTGGCACAATTTTCCTGGATGAGATCGCGGAACTGTCGCCCACCATGCAGGTCAAATTGCTACGGGTGCTGCAAGAAAAAGAATTCCATCGCATCGGAAGCAATGTGCCTACAAAAGTAAACGTTCGGGTGATTACTGCCACGAATCGCGACCTGGAACTGGAATTAAAAGAAAACCGGTTCCGACAGGATTTGTATTATCGTCTCAATGTATTTCCGATTTTCCTTCCGCCACTGCGCGAACGCAAAACCGATATTTTGCTTTTGACCGAACATTTTCTTGAAAAATTCGGAAACGAAAATAATAAGAAAATAAAACGTCTGTCGTCTTTGGCGATCGATATGCTCAACACCTATCACTGGCCGGGTAACGTTCGCGAACTGGAGAATTGCGTCGAACGCGCCGTGTTGCTTTGCAATGCCGATACGATTCAATCCACCCATTTACCGCCCACCTTGCAACGACGTGACACGAGCGGTGGTGAAGAAGCAGAAAGCCTTTCTTTGGAAGAGCTAACGGCCAACTTTGAAAAAGAAATTATTATCGATGCCTTGAAGAAAACCCGAGGCAACAAATCCAAAGCCGCGCGTATTCTTAAAACGACGCAACGGATTATCGGCTACAAAATCCGCAACCTGAAAGTCGATATTCGCCGGGGGCAGTTTTCGGGAAAATAAACTATAAGTGTTTTGAGGGGAGGGAGCTTGTTATGTTCAAAATGATTTCTGTACCGTGCTTTAGGTTGGCCGATCTCACCAATTTACCCGCCGACGTGGTTAATTTAGCGCTTAGTTACCCTTTTGTTTTGGGGGATTTTGTTGAGCCTACTGCTGATGAATCAACCAGCAACGGTAAAGCGAATAGTCCTTATAAGAGTGGGAACTTACCGCCGATTGAAGAAATGCGATCGGCCAGGTTTTGGGTCCCGATAATTTCGCAAGATAGAGATGTAAAGGCCATTTTGACCAAGAGTCCAAGCCGGGCATACAGTCCGTACTCATCGGAAATTGAGAGCGTCTGTAAACTTACGACGGACCTTGTAAAAATAGGGGTTTCGCGAGACGCCTTTACGTCGCCATCGCCAGGTTTTTTGGGAGCATCCATTCTTTCCCGATTGTTTGAAGTGCAAAGTCTAGTTGAGGATGGGGATTATAAGGTCCGCAACGTCGTCAGCGTTTCGAAAATAATGGCGCTACTGGGTATCGAGGATGCCGATATTTGGCAAAAACAGGTTCAAGTGGCCAATTCGATTAAACAGACAACAAGTTTCGGCGACTACAAGCGTGAGGCTCTCGGGCTAGTTTCTGAATCGATGGCTGCTGCTGGAGTAAATAACCCGAATCTCTGGAGAGGTCTTGTTCAATTAGAGACTTGGGATCGGACGCCCTCATCAAAGAACCTAACAAAAGTTATAGTTTCGATGGCCACAGTGCGGGTACCATGTCTCGATATTTGGGAGAATGTTGTTCTCCGGACTGGAAGAATCGAACCGTATAACGTAGATATTATAGTCGCTGCCGCTAAAGGAATGGCTGTTACGGGGATAACGGACTCTAGATGTTGGGGGAGGATCGTAACGGAAACAGGTTCTCTCCGCTACCATGTAAACCGGCGATATTGCCAAACCAGCATAGTTGAGGGATTGACAGAGTTGCATATGTCCAACCCTGCCCTTTGGAGAGAGCTAACCCGAATTGCCGCTATCCCGGTCGATTTTAGCAACGAAGATGACTTTGGAGACGATATCAGCCACTATAGACCGTCAACGCAAACGCAGATCAGGGAAGCGATGGCGGCAGGAAATAACGATCGCGATTTCTATCTCAATCTTTATAGAGAAGAGGCGGCGTACCAAGAACTTCGCGACAAGTCCGATGATTTCATTCGTATTGCAAAAGCATTGGTCAAGGTTGGGGCTGATGATTGTGAATTATGGGTGCAGCTCAGTGATGCGGCCACTGAATCGATCCAAGACCGCGACATATTATTAATTACGCTACGAGGCATTCTCGAAGAAATGGCTGCTGCAACCAAGAACTTATCTGCCGAGCTGGCGCTAATTAGGTCAGGGTTGCCAGGCGTTCAATAAGTTCAAGATTAGTTTTTTTGGTAGAATGAGGATATTCCACCAAAAAAAATCAAAAGGGGCATTTTATGAAAAAAATCGTTCCGCACCTATGGTTCGATACCCAGGCAAAGGAAGCGGCTCAATTTTATACAACTGCTTTTTCCAATTCCAAGATCAATAACGTAAGCACGATTCATGACGTTCCTTCTCCATCGGGAGACAGCGACATTGTGTCGTTTCAGTTAAGGGGAATGCCGTTTGTGGCGATTAGCGCCGGGCCGATATTCAAATTAAACCCGTCAGTCTCATTTATCGTCAATTTCGATCCAAAAGAAAATATCGACGAGGCATGGAAAAAGCTAGCCAACGGCGGCACGGTCTTGATGCCAATCCAAGAATACCCCTTTAGCAAACGGTATGGCTGGATACAAGATAAATATGGGGTGTCCTGGCAATTGATTTTGACGAATCCGGAAGGCGACGAGCGGCCGGAGATTGTGCCATCGCTGTTGTTCGTAGGCGCCAATTGCGGCAAGGCGGAAGAAGCGATTCGTTTTTATTTGTCGGTGTTTAAAGAGTCAAAAATGGGATCAATAATGCCGGATAAAGAAGGAAGGGTGATGTTCGCCGACTTTAAACTCTTGGGTACCTGGCTGGCCGCGATGGACAGCGCCCATGACCACAAATTTGCGTTTAACGAAGCGATATCGCTGATGGTGTCCTGCGATACTCAGAAAGAAATCGATTATTATTGGGACAAACTCTCGGCCGTACCCGAAGCGGAGCAATGCGGCTGGCTCAAAGATAAATACGGCCTCTCGTGGCAAATAATCCCGACGGCGATGGGTGAGATGATGAGCAAAGGCAGCCGGGAACAAATGGCGCGCGTGACGCAGGCGTTTTTGCCGATGAAGAAGTTTGATTTGGCGAAATTAAAAAAAGCATTTGAGGGCAAAGTAGGAGTAAACCAATGAAAGCAACGTATGTCGATGGGTTTGTTATGGTAGTTCCTAAGAAGAAAATGAACGAATATAAAAAAATGGCGGCCAAGGCTGGCAAGGTGTGGCGCAAATACGGCGCACTCGATTATAAGGAATGCGTCGGCGATGATATGAATCCGGCAATGGTAGCTCTGCCGTTCCCTAAAATGATAAAGGCCAAGCCGGACGAAACAGTCGTGTTTTCCTATATCACGTACAAATCCCGCAAACACCGGGACGAGGTAAATGCCAAAGTATGGAAGGATCCGCTGATGATCGATCCTAAATACAAAGACAAACCGATGCCGTTTGATATGAAGCGAATGGCATATGGTGGGTTTAAGGTGATTGTAGACGAGGGGTAGAGTAGAAATCGAACTTGGGCATCAAGCTATTTTTCTATCCGCAGGTCTGAAAGACCACGACACAACCGTCAGAAGCAAAATTTGTATGGCATAATAGAATAATTCCCGTACGTAAGAAAAATTATGCAGGAGGAATTCAATGAAAAAATATATTGCTTTGTTAGCTTTGGTTGTCTGTTTTGGCCTAACTGGCTGCGATGAAAAAACAGAGACGATGACGGTGGGTACCGCAGGGAAATCTCAGGAACAAATTGTGGCGCTTGTGGAATCGATCGGCGCGGCGCATTTGTTTAAGGTAACCAGGAAAGAGAAGTTTGGTTATGACGACGCAATTCATTTTGTAAAACAAACCGAAATAAACAAAGAAATTAACCGGGATGATGTGAATGCCATTAAGGTAACGCCGATCGCGTCGGACAACTTTCCGGACGGCTCCTCGTTGATTGTAAAAGTAAAGAAAACCGCAGGAGAGTTTGCCGAGATTAGCTTTGGTTATCAACTACCGGCGTTGGTCAAAAAAGATCCGGACACAGCACGTCCAAAAGAGCTTCAAAAAATGATGGATGAGATTCGGGAGGTTCTGGAGAAGAGGTTTTAGGCCATGCCATTTATTATTGCATTCCTATTGTTAGTTGCCCCACGCCTACTGGCCGTTTTTCTCTATCTATTTTCGGACTGGTTCGCGACCGCGTTTGTCGGATGGTTCTGGCCGTTTATAGGCTTTCTATTTCTGCCCTACACATTGCTTTGGTACAGCGTCGTCAACAACATGTTCAATCACCACTGGAGCGTCTCTAACTTTATTATTTTGGTAATCGTGTTGATGATCGATTTGGGATATTTTGGATTTAAAACACACTCTTATAG
>CAYGHZ010000129.1:0-6758 GCA_964349635.1 uncultured Candidatus Marinamargulisbacteria bacterium | reverse complement strand
GCCCAATGCAATAAAACAGATGCCAATCAACTTGTTCCGATCAATATGTTCATGAAAGAGAAACTTTCCGGCAACGATAATCGTAATGTAACTAATACTCAAAAACGGATAAGCATAGCTTAAATCAAAATCCTGCAACGTCATCGCCCACGCCACGATATTGGCGAATCCAAAAAAAATACCGAGCCACAAGAAAGGATTGCGGGCGAGCCGTTTGAGATTGGGTAAAATACTGGAGAGGGACGTAAACGAAGAATGATTCATCGCCGCCTTGAAGGACAGGTCAGTCAACGTACGAATTACAATCACCAAAACAAGTTTTATATACACGTAGTTAGCTTTCCCGGGCCTTGTTGCGCCGATGTTTGGAGGCGCGCTTCAATTCCCGCTTAACGGAGTCTTCAAAAGGAATCAAAATGCGCTGACCATCTTTTGGCTTGGCGGACAAATTGACCTTATCCAAATTGGCTCCAGGCTGAACTCCTCCGGCAATTTCCAAAAGCTCCAAAATGCGTTTCTCTTTTAAAACCCGATAGACTCCGGGATTTTTGACGGCGCCGGCAATATGAACAACGACGGTTTCTGCCGGGAGAGGCAATGTTTCTTTGACCGCAAGATCCGTGAATTCCGGACTCACCGGTTTAAAATAGGTGCGATACAATGTGACGGCGATACCAATCAGCAAAACGGCGACGATGATGAATGCGACCTTTTTTTGCTCTTTGGAAATCACGATGGACAGTTTAGAAGATTGTTTCGTAACATTCAAATAATGGAATCCGGCGCGTTTTTTCTTGTTTTTGGTGAAGAAGGATTTCTTGTTTCCGATCATGTGTCCAAGCTTATTCGCCAACATCCCACTACCGCCCGCGAACATTTCGAAGGCGAAATAGATTTGCTTGGGCTATTAAACAGCCTGCTTACCGCCGATATGTTCTCGCCATCGAAATGCGTCGTCGTTAAAGACCCCTGGTTTTTTACGCGCGCCTGTGATCCCGCCGATTTACAACGCCTAACAGATATCTGCGCCGCCGCAAAATCCGGTCCGCATCGCGTCATTTTTTATACGGCGGGGAAAAAGCCGGATATGCGCCGCAAGGAAATGACGCTCATCAAAAAATATGCGCAGGCCCTCGAATTTGCTCCGTTCAAAGATTGGGAAACCGATAAAATCCACGCATGGGTTAAAACCAGAGCTAAACAAATCGGAAAATCGATCGACGATTCGGCCGTATTGGCGCTGGAGCAGTTTGCCGGGACACAATTGCAACGACTGGCATTGGAGCTGGACACATTGTCAGTTTATGTTGGTGAAAAGCCCGTAATTACGCTCTCCGATGTGACGGCGGTTTGCGCCGGCGTTAGCGCCAGTCTGTTTCAATTTCAGGATGCGTTGCGCGATCGCAATGCGGCGCAGGTGATGGCGCATGCTCAACGGCTCATGTCCGGTGGCGAAGATCCTATTAAATTGATCGGCGTGGTCGCCTCCAATATCCGGCTTTATTATCAGATCTTGTTTTTGGCCGGCAAAGGAAACACCGCCCAAAAAATAGCCGAAACGCTAAAAAAACATCCCTTTTACATCGGAAAACTGCTGGACGCCATCAAGAAAAAACATTCCCTCGCCGCACTTAAATCAGCCTTTAAAGAGCTGGCCAAAGCCGATTTCAACATTAAGACCGGCCGTATCAAGCCCCAGGTGAGCCTGGAGCTGGCGTTGGCTAAGCTATTCGCCTGAAATATCAGCTGAAAAAACGCTCGGTTATTTCAACGCTTTTTCGATATCTCGGATTGATTTAGGGATTTCCGAACTCAAATTCTCGCAGCCGTGTTTCTTAATCAATAAATTGTCTTCAATCCGAATGCCCATCGCCTGACCGTCAAATTCTCCATAAATTCCGGGTTCGTTGGTGATTACCCAGCCGGCTTTTAATGGGGTATCCCGGTATTCGCGAAACGCGTCTCCTTCGTGAACTTGTCGGCCCAGCAAATGACCAACATTATGCGGCTGTTTTTCATACGGCAATTTAATTTTTTTGAAATTCTTGTGAAGCTCCGCATTCACAAATGACCAGCACATGTCGTTCAATTGATTGATGGTGACGCCGACTTTGGCATTATTTTCTACAATGTCTTGGGCGCCCAAGACAATCTCGTAAAGCCTTCGTTGAACCGGGTTAAATTTGCCCGATAGGGGAATGGTGCGGGAGATATCGGCATGCATGCTGTGCCAGCGCACCCCAAAATCCATCAGAAGTAACTCGTTCTGATCGAGAGGATCATTATTTTTGGTGTAATGCAAAATGGCCGCATTTTTTCCGCCCGCCACAATCGATGGAAAACTGTTTCTAAAATACGACTGCTTCGCAATTTGCCCATCTAAAAAAGCCGCGACTTCCGATTCACTGTGAAACGAAGTCATGTTTTTCAACGTTTCCTTAAAAGCCGCCGCCGATTTTTGCTGGGCAAGCCGCATAGTATCCAAATCGACGGCATCCAACGTTTGGCGCAAGTCATATTGAATATCAGAAATATTTTTAGGCGATTTCAATTGTTTGCTCAACGCATAGTTATGATCTTTGATAATTTTGTTGACTTTGGATTGGTGCCAAAACGTCGCGACGAGGTTCAGAGTAGCCAAAAATTTCGGCAACTCCTCCAGCGGACGAATGTCCGAAAATCCGGGGATTGCATCCCCAACGCCAAACCTCGCGCCCTCCCAAAATTCCGTTTTTGGGTTTTTGGGCTGGACAAATAAAATATCGCGCGCTCCCACCATTGCTACAACACAGTGGGGTTGATTAATTCCGGTTAAATATAAAAATAGGGGATCCTGATAGATAAAACTGTGAAGATGCGCCCAGGGATGAGGATCGCCCGGCGCATTATCCACTCCGGCGATAATGATCGGACAACCGACTTTCTTAAATAAAGCCCCTCGTCGTTTGCGATACCGAGCCGCAGCCTGAGCCCGTCGAAGGCCGTCGTCGATAAAAATTTGGGAGTGGGGATTTTTCACTCCATTGATTATAACAAAGCTATCGGGCCATGCGGTGAAAAACGCTTTGTAGCATAAACAATAGGGTCAGACAGCCAAAGATGATAATAAAAGCCAAGGTGGAAGTCTCCGGCTCTGCTTGCTCGGCAATTAAACATGCCGCTGCGGTCGTTACCGCCGCAGAAGCCGTTCGTAATTTGATACTGGCAATTTCGGCGTTCGGCACATCGGGATCGACAATCATCAAGACTTTTGATTTTGTGTTTCTTGCCGGGTTTCTAAATTCTACGCCTTTCGCTGCCAATTCTTCCCGTTCTTTGGCATCGGGAATAAATTGGATGTTATCCGTCCGATGGAGATAATGGCCGCATAAATATGAAAAAATAAGGGAACCAGCCCCCCCTGCCACCATCGTTCCGGTCAGCGACGCATCCAACAATTGCGCAATAGTTCTTGCAAACGAAAACCCCAAGATGGGTAGCCCCGCCAGTTGGGGATCGATCCAAAGCAACTGTTCTTGCAGAGTAAAGTGTTCAAAAGGAATGGTGTTAACTCCAGACGGCCCGCCGGGAGGGTGTGGGTGAGGATTCGGTTCGCCAACATAAAATTTTTCCGCCCTCTCATTCCCACAGCATCGTTTTAGGGTCATTACCGTATGTCCAATCATAACGGGCGCCGCCGTAAACAAGCCCCCCCAAAATAAGCCCTTTTCAGTCTTGCCTTGAAAGACATCATCTCCGCCGGGCATGTACCCACACGCGGCGCTTAGACCCAAGTAGGCAGCCGGCATTAGTAGGGAATAAGCGAGTCGTTGTGGTTGCGGAAATTCGGTGTCAGGGGTTGTGACCGCGACATTAAGCAGCTCCAATTTTTCTCTATGCTGATGCGCCAATAGTTTGGTGGCGTCCGGATGCGAAGAATAAGCGCTATTCAATGCAGAGGCGGTGGCAATGGGGACGGCGACCGCATAATGATAAGGCGCGCCAAATAGTCGAAGGCCGATTCGTGCCCCGGCGGCCAATAAAAATAATGGTCCGTTAATCGAAGAAAAATAACGACGGGGAAAAGAATAGTAGGGATGGGTGTGGACTTCCAATTTACGAGGGATTGCCCATTTAGCTTCAATTGGAACGACCGTATCAAATCCAAACACAGGTGGCGGAGCAGAGATGATTTTTTTATTTAGGTTTATCAACTCGAGCCGGATCCTCCGTAGGAGGTAAACTGTAATAATCAATAATATCCAAAGCGATGTTCTTAAAAACGGGAGCCGCCGCCACGCCCCCATAAATACTGCGTTGCGGATCGTGCAGTACCACAAAAATCACGACTCGCGGATTCTGGATGGGTAAAAAGCCAACAAACGAGGCGACATATCGTCCCGCGTCATACCCAAGCCCGCCTTCTCGGGTTTTTTGAGCCGTCCCGGTTTTTCCGGCGATGGCATAGCCCGGGATTGCTGCGGCGGAGCCGGTGCCTTTTTCAAC
The DNA here is from genome assembly GCA_964349635.1 of uncultured Candidatus Marinamargulisbacteria bacterium. Taxonomy (GTDB): domain Bacteria; phylum Margulisbacteria; class Marinamargulisbacteria; order SXXA01; family CAYGHZ01; genus CAYGHZ01. The sequence goes on along the minus strand of CAYGHZ010000129.1, from coordinate 2,273 downwards.
GGCGTCGCGCATCATATCGATCACTTTTTCGGCGGTGGCCGCGGAGATCACGCGGTCAATTTCCTTGGTACCAATCCCCTGAACGGTGGCATCTTGGTCGTTGTAAAGGTGTCGCACCAATTTGGGTTTCATCAATATACCGCGATTGGCGATGGCGGCGGTCGCATTGGCAATTTGAATTGGTGTAACAGCAATCCCCTGGCCAAACGAAATCATCGCGATATCCACCCCGGACCACGTTTTGGGCGCACGTGAAATGCCGCCGACTTCGCCGGGAAATTCCACATGGGTGCGCTCGCCAAATCGGAATTTTTTGATGTATTTGTACAACATTTCTTGGCCCATTTCCTGCGCCACCAGCGAGGTTCCGACGTTGAGAGATTCTTTCATAATGTCGCGCACGGTTCGGGGGCCGGATGTCACCTTGCCGCCATTGTCATGCGCCTCTTTAATAGTCGCCCCATGCAAAACCAATTTGGTGGGAACATTAAATACCGTTTCGGGCGTGACAATCCCTTCTTCAATAGCTGCGGCGAGCGTGACCAATTTGAATGTCGAACCCGGCTCAAATACATCCGTAACGCATCGGTTCTTAAGCGCATCGGCGGCCGATTGTTTCCACTGGTTGGGGTCAAATTCCGGCATATTGGCCATCGCCAAAATTTCGCCGGTTTTGGGCTCCATTACGATCACAGAGCCGCTGGACGCTCCAAATTCCTCAACGCCTTTTTTCAGATGTTTTTGGGCGATGTATTGGATATAGTGATCAAGGGTCGTAACGATATTGGCGCCGTGATTCAATGGCGTTTCAAACAACACCGGCTGCGTTTTAACAGAATTGGTGATCAAGCTTACCCCTCGCGGATCGCCCTCAACCACCAACTGACCCCTTGAACCCCTTAACGCTGCGTCGTAGCGGTATTCCAATCCCCCCAACCCTTGATTGTCGATTCCCACAAACCCCAAAATCTGCGCCGCTAAATGTTCGTTAGGGTATACGCGTCGTTCTTCCTGAACAAAATGTAAGCCCGAAAGTTTTAGCTTTTTAAGCTTTTCGTAAACCGGCGACTCCAATTTTCGTTTTATCGAGGCAAATGAAGTATCCGCCTGAATCTTCTTGCCCAATTCCAAGGGCGGCATGTCGATAATAGGCGCGACCAGATTTACAAATTTCCGCTTATCTTCAATTTTATCGGGGCTTGCATACAGCGAATACGACACCTTCGTCAGCGCCAAGGGGTAATTATTGCGATCATAGATTTTTCCGCGATGCGGGTATAAAGCGACAAATTTTTCGAGCTGGGATTGCGACTTATTTTTATAAAAATCATGCCGAATAATCTGCATGTAAAACAGACGAACGTAAAAGGCCGCCATCAATAGCCCAATGCCAAACAACAAAATTCTAATTCTTGGTTTTCGAATGTTTTTCATGGCGAACAACCAGATATTGCACGTTGTCGGGACGTTTCATGCCAAGTGCGGTCGCTTTGGCATCGATATTTTCCATTGAATTAGCGGCCAGGAGCTGAAGATACAGTTCTTGATTCGTTTCCTGCATCTTTTGAATTTGCACAGTCAATTTTTGCGCCTTCTCGTTTAGACTAAAGACCTTAATATTAATCATCAGGCTGACAACCGCAAAACTCACGATAAAAAAATAAAAAATAGAATAAAGCAGAATTCGTTTTTGTTTAGGTTTCATCTTAATTCATTCGCCCAATGGGCAATAAAATAAATGGATCCTGTGATCACCAACAGGGGGTCGTCGGGCAATGGTGCGCCCAATTGATAGGTCTGGAGGGGAAACGGACGAGTACGCATGGGATCGAATGCGCAATAATAGATTTTTCCCGCGATTTTTTGAATGGCGTTTATCATGCCCTCCACGTCTTTGTTTTTCTGAATGCCCACCAGAAACGCAGGTTTGGTATTCGGGAAATCTTTTTTCAGATTTTGAATCAGGGCTTCTATTCCAGGTAAGTTATGCGCCGCATCCACAATGACCCGATCATTCAGCCGCAAATAGCGGCCCCATATACTTGCGGTCTCGAAACCTTTTTCAGGAACCTTCAAAATCGACAAGGCTTTTTTGGCCATGGCCAAATTAACACGTTGAAAATCGCCGCGCATCCGATAACCGGGCGGAATGTCTTTGACCGGACGCGCCACATAAAACGGCGAATTATTTTTTTCGGCAGTCGCTTTCAATAGTTCCATTACATCCTGATTTTGCGGGATCGTGATTACGGGAATGTCGGGCTTAATAATCC
>CAYGHZ010000128.1:0-6763 GCA_964349635.1 uncultured Candidatus Marinamargulisbacteria bacterium | reverse complement strand
CCGCCCCACGCACTCGCCTCTGGAAAAAACGCGCCTTCAAATTCCGAAAACATGTCTTCGTAACTTTTTCCAAAAATATTCACCAAGACGTTCAATCGTCCCCGATGCGCCATTCCCAACACAAACTCTTTCGCACCCAATTTCGCAGCCTGTCGGATCGACGCATCCAAGGACGGGATCAGCGACTCCAAACCTTCCAACGAAAATCGCTTTTGACCGACGTATTTCATTTGCAGAAAATTCTCAAAGGCAACACCCTGATCGATTTTCTTTAAAATGTGTTTTTTTTCTTTGACGGAAAATTCAGGCGAATTAGCAATAGGCTCCATTTCGCGTTGCAACCACTCACGTAATTTCTCGTCACGGCAGTACATATATTCCACGCCGATATGGGAGCAATATGTTTTCTTTAAATGATCTAAAATTTTACGAAGCGTCGCGCGACCAATTTGCAATTCCTTACCGGCGTCAAATTCAGCGTCTAAATCGTCGTCCGACAACCCAAAAAAATCGAGCGTTAAATCGGCCTTGTGCTTTCGGCGTTCCCGTACGGGGTTGGTATCGGCGATTAAGTGGCCGCGGGAGCGATATGCATCAATTAGTTTTGAAACAGCGACTTCTTTATCTGAAATCGTAGCGGCGGGCAGTGAATCGGCAAACTCGAACCCTTCGAAAAAGCGTTGCCAGGAAAGGTCTATGGATTGTGGGTTTTGTTTATATCTCTGATAAAGCTCTTCAACGAACGCGGGGTTGGCATTGAACACATACGATTGAGTCTTCATTTTGCTTTTCTTGCTTTCCTTTTCTTCCAAATCTCGCAGATCGCAAACACCAGTACGTGGCAAATCCCTGCGGCAACAAATGCAACGACCAGATTTCCAAGTAAAAATCGATCGGTGAAATAATACACGCGATTGAGTACGGTCATATTAAATTCGATTAACGGCTGACTTGCCAGCAGTCGATCGCCAACCCAATAACTGGCGACATATAAAGGGATCAACGCCACGGGATTCCAGATGGCCATTGAAACAAAGATCGCAATTTTGCTGATTTTTTTGAAAATTAGAACAATAAGCGCGGCGATCAGTACCGCAAAACCCGGTTCGGGCAAAACGCTAACGAAGGTGCCGACGGCGAATCCGGTTGCAATGGATTGAGATGTAGTTTTGATCCGGAGCACTTCTTGGAAGTGGTCTACGATCCAGTCTTTCGCCTGCTCACCAATCATACGATGAGGTATTATAATATAAATATGTCCCCTTCTCAATTTGATTTAGCAAAAGAGTTAAGCCCTCGGCGCAAGTCTACAAAAACACAGACCGTGGATGCGTTGGTTAACGAACAGCTGGAGCATTTTGGTGTGGACCCCAAAAGTGCTGTGGGCCAACAACTGGCTGACATCGCCAACCATGTCTATAGAGGACACGCCGACCTGCACCGGCTTTGGCATTTGACGCTGGATAACTTAAAAAGTTTAGATAGGGCGGATCGCATTTCGTTTTTTAACGCCAAGCGATTTATTTGTTTTCAGATGGCGAAAATGCTCGATACGTTGACGCAGTCGATGCGAAAAAGCTATCAATCGCTAACGACTCAGTCCGGGGCAGCCCTGGCAAAAGGCCCCTACCCGATTTTGGATAACGTGCCGGCCATTTTTAGCGCGGCGCCGGTTATTACGCGGACCGCTACCTATTTATATGCATGTACCGAGTGGATTGAAGACGCCTTTCAAGGCAAAGAATTAATGCACGATATTTATTCTCGGTTGTTGAACCCCACATCCGTTAGTTTGGCCAATCATATTGTAGATGTGGTAGCCGGACCCTATGTCAGCGAATATTTTGCCTGGAATTTTAATTCCGGAATGGCAGCTCTGGATGCTCTGTTCGGGCATGTGCTTGGGTACCAGGACGTAATTTTATGCAATCGCAACGTTTATGGCGGAACCTACCAACTGCTTCGGGATTGGTATGGTAAACCGTCCAATTTGAATGTTCGCGTCGAATGGTTTGATGGGTTTACCGCAGAGGCATTTGAAAAGAAATTGTTTCAGCTCGAAATGTTAGGCAAAAAGATTTATATCTTTATCGAATCGCCATGCAATCCGCATGGATATGTTCTGGATGTGCCCGGCATCTGTCGATCGGCCCATAAGCGAGGATTAACAGTACTGTGTGATGCGACCGTGGGGACTCCGTTTTTGAACCAGGTGTTAATTCACAAGGAACGAATCGACCGGCCGGATTTTGTGGTGCACTCCTATACCAAGGATCTGAGCGGTTCCGGCACAACCACCGCGGGCGTGGTTATCGGACGAAATGAAACGATGTTCATTCCGAAAGGCGAATCCGTCCAAGCCAAAGACGCCAACGGAACCATGCAAACATATAAATGGAATGACACGATGTTTTGGAACGTGTATTTCATTAAAGGCGCTTTTTTGGATTCGGATAAGGCCTTTGAAGTGTTAACCGGGATGCGAACGTTGGAATTGCGGATGTTAAAAAAATGTATCAATACCATGCTACTTTCGAAGGTACTGAACAGTCATCCGGATATTCAGGTGCATTGCAACTATCTGCCCGACAACGAAAATTCCGACCTTCGCGAAAAGCATATGTATTTGGGGATGCCCGCCCCGCTTTTCACCATCGATTTTAAGGGCATCTCGACGCCAGCATTTAAACGATTCTTCGATAATTTGGAGCCAGGATTTGGGCTGCAGGTGAGTTTAGGGCAAACGAACACGGTGGTGTTGTGCCCTGCGCTGACGAGTCATTCAGAGATGGATGAAAAGGCGTTAAAAGAAGCGGGAATTTCGCGTACTACGATTCGCATTTCCGTCGGAGATGAAAACCCCAAAATGTTGTTGGCGCATTTTATTGAGGTTTGCAGGCAGATTTTAGACAAGGAAAAGCCGGGTTTTTCGGATCAGTTCATGAAACCGGGCGAGATTGATCGGTTGTATGAAGAGGTTTATTTAGAAACCCACCGCCTCTATATTAAAAGCCAGCCCAGCACTTCAGACTTGTCCAATTAATTTCAGAAATTCTTCGGGTGCATCGGCGTGCACCCAGTGGCCCGCCCCGGAGATTGTTGCAAGTTCCGCTTTTGGAAAGCGGGCCTGAATTTTAGACCAGTCCTCATCCAAGACATAGTCTGACTTTTCGCCGCGAATCCAAAGCGTCGGCTCATTAAAATTACCGGATAGGTTTGGAACCCCAGCCAGCGTTGAATAATTTTTTTCGAGGGCGTCGAAGTCTGTTTTTTTAATACTTTTCGCGATAAATTGGCGTTCTCGGATATCGGAAATTTCATTTAGATTACCGTCGCGCCAGGCTTTAAAGATATGGTCGTGATGCCGTGATTCTTTTAGCGCGATATCGACAACGATTAATTTTTTGATTTGTTCGGGATATCGCACTGCAAACGCCATCGCGGTTTTTCCGCCCATCGAATGACCCAACAAAATAATTTTCGATAGATTAAGATGCTCCAAAAGTTTTTTTAGATCATCGGCCATCGCCTCGTAATTCATTACGGGATCACGAAACGACAGGCCATGGTTTCTGGCGTCCGGAAGAATGGTTTGAAAGCGATTTTCAAGGCTTCGGGCGATGGTTCGCCAGTTGTCAGACGAACCAAACAGACCGTGTAATATGACCAAAGGCTCGCCTTGACCAAAGGATTGATAGCGGAGGATCATTTCCCGGAATTTAGCACAACGGTCAGAATAATTGCAGTCGTTCCCACCGCTATATAAGTAGCTAACCTGAAAGGGAAACAGGAAATACATCGACCTGTTTCCGAAGTATCGATGGGAATGGATGAGAGATCGATGCACGTGCTTTGGACAGGAAGAATCTTATACACGTTAGTTTTTGCGCTTGGCTGATAATACGGCAGCAAGAACCACAATCAATATAATCAGCGCGGCGGCAACCGCAATTATCTTTGTGCGTCTTGGCGAACATCTTGGCCCGGAAGTCTTTACGATCGCAAGCCGTGGCGGCAATTGAAAGAGTTTAACTTTAATATCGTCGAGATCGACCGTAATGGGAACTGACAGGATCTTCTTCATCCTGCAAGTTATCGACGCTTGGGGCCGCTTTATTTCAGCTTTCTTTTTTTGTCGATGCGCCCAAGAGACGAAAGGTCTTTTTTAGGAATATCGGTTCGATGTTTTTCGACGACTTCTGAATCCCAGTACCGAGCGACCCACAGATAGGCCAGGGCATCGGTGCGACCTTGTTTTTTATAGCAAAAATAGGTGAATAAATTGCCCAGCGCCAACTGTTGCCGTTCGAGTTCATCGAGATTGTGAACATCTTTAATAATTGGGATCTTAAGCGAATTTCCCGGATAGATCAGATCAGGATTTTTTACGAGCGGTTTATTGTTGATATAGATGATTGGCCAATAGTGGGCAACGCGGTATTCGAATTTTGAGATGCGCCAGAGGGATTCGTTTTTGCGAACGAGGTGGGAGGTTGAGGTTGGTTTTTTGACGATCACCGGTTGGGACGCAACTTTTTCCGTCGTCGGCTTTTTGGGTAATTTAGCGACCCACTGTCCTCGGGTAAGAAATAGCCAAATGGTGGCGAGGGATAAGACGACGACGATGCTTAGGATTAGGGCTCGGATTTTTTTCATGCTTTTTCCATTATACAGTAGCCGACGGAGGGAATCGAACCCCCGACCCACGCATTACGAATGCGTTGCTCTACCAACTGAGCTACGTCGGCATGTGGTGACTTAGCTTCAAAACGCTTAAGTTCATTTGAGTTGATTCTACTATATTTATGATGATTTTACCCAAATACGTTAGAAAAACGTTAGAAAATCGGGACATCAAATGCAAAGAATTTTTTTCTCAATTTTGCAGCGTTAATTCGTTTTGAATAATCTACTTAATATTCGGAAGAGGTCGTCAATTTCTTTTCTTTTCCTCGCGGACAATACAGTCAAGGACACTATCCCAAAGTCTGCCTCTTGGTACTTTCCCTTGCTGCTTTAAGATCAAACCGAAGGGAGTAGAATAGATAGGTGCGAACTAACATGACAACGAAACGCGGAACCCTGAGAAGTATCTTAACGAGTGCGGGAATGCAAGGCTCTGAAAAGCGATTGCGAATCACCGGTGTACTTATTATTTTTCTGAGTTTCGTTTGCAATTTGGGATGCTCAAAGGTGTTGTCGAACCTTCAAAATCAGCAAAACAATGTACCTACCCAGAACACCGAAGTAAACCCATCCGGAAATGTAAGCCAACCCGCAACCCCCGGGCCGGATACTCTTCAAGTATTTTTCATAGACGTAGGCCAGGGCGACTCCGAGCTGATTAAGACGGCTTCGGGTAACTACATTCTTATCGATGCGAATGGAACGGCGGCCAAAGAATTCTTGGTTGCCAAGGGGATAACCAAGCTTAAGTATCTGATCTTATCGCATCCCCACTTTGACCATTATTCGGGGATGGACGATTTGATTGAAGCCGGAATAGCCGTCGATAATTTCTACTACGGAGACTACCCGTCAGACAATTCCACTTACCTAGCTTTGATTTCTTTGCTCGACAGCCATCTTATTCCAAAGGGCCAATTAAAACGAAATGATGTACTTGTGATCGATAATTTAACTTTCAATATTTATAATCCACCTACTTCATTTTTAAACACTGCATCCGACGTAAACGATAATTCGCTTGTGATTCGCGCGAAAAATAGAAGCGGGTTTTCGGTGCTATTTATGGGAGATGCCGAAATAACGTCGTGGTCGGGGAACCTGAGTACAGTTTCTAGTTCTTTGAATTCAGACATTTTGAAAGCCGCGCACCATGGATCGCGAAATGGGATTTCATCTGAAATTTTCGGTGCAATTTCTCCGTTTTCCGTAATTATTTCCTGCGGAGCCGGCAATACCTATGGGCATCCGCATGCCGAAGCGTTAGCTATCTATAAAGCGACCTCTGTCTTTAGGACTGACATAAACGGGACCGTAACGCTCTATGTAACTGCGAATGCTTACTCCATAAAAACAGATAAAACCGGGGACACGACTCAGGTACCAAGTGTTCCGACTGAAAACACACCAGCTACTCCGACAAATAATGGCGGATCGGGCCACCTTTTAATTTACGAGGTGCTTTTTAATCCTTCCGGAACCGAGTCGCTTTACGAATGGATTCAGCTTTACAATCCAACCGGGAGTTCGATCAATCTCTCGACTTGGAAATTTACCGACAATTCGGGAGCACTTGAAACCCTCTCTGGGAGCATTGCTTCAGGCGGATTTTATGTGATTGCTCGTGATAGTTCAGGATTTCAGTCCCGATACGGACAGTCGGCAAACAAAGTTGCAACGTTCGCATTGGCTAACACGGACGACTTAATCAAGCTTTATGAAGGAACTATTCTCGTTGACGAAGTCCGTTGGGGAGTAAGCGGCTGGTCGCTTAGTGCGACAGACGGAAGCTCGATTCGGCGAAAAAATACGACCGATTCGGATACCTCGGCAGATTGGAATTTAAACAGTAGTCCGGTGCCAGGACAATAATTCGGAATGGGAGAATTAGATTGAGTTTTTTGAAGAAAATCATACTTGAACCTGAGTCGAAACCGGGGAGGCTTTTTGATCTTTTTATTCAAACTCTAATTTTTGTTTCAATCATTTCGTTTTCGATCGAGACGCTTCCAAACCTCTCGGCAGAATTTCGGGGGGTTCTTGGGATTTTGGCAGTCGTGATTGTCGGGATTTTCAC